>PMMB01000008.1:0-5228 GCA_003165495.1 Gammaproteobacteria bacterium
GAATGAGAATCTCGATTCTTCGCAGCAAATGATCGCCGGCGGCCCGTATACGGTGCGTGCGTACGACATGGGCACGGTCTCCGGCGATACGGGAAATCTGGAAACGGCAGAAATTCGCCGTGAATTGGGCTCGGCTTGGCGAGGGAGGTGGCAGGCGCTCGCGTTCATCGACAGCGAGCAGCTGACGATCAACAAGCATCAGTTCGTGGCGGGAACGAGCAGCGTCACGCTGAGCGGGGTGGGCCTGGGGTTGCGTTGGGCGGGCCCGGCGCAGTGGGTCGCCCAGACTTATCTCGCCACGCGCATGGGCCCGGCACCGTCAATTGTGGAAAGTCCCACGTCGGTTCGCTTATGGGTCGAGATCAGCAAGGGTTTTTGACAACGGGGGTGACCTCGAATCGTTGAAGGCCGACTTTCTCTTAACATGGCCAACACCGGCCGGTTAGCCTCGGCCCCGAATTTTCCACATAGCGACCGTTCTGGTCTGTCCATAGCAGCCTTCATCGTCGGCGTTTCGCCGAGTGCATCATTGAATTTCGCATACCGTCGGCGGGGGCGCCGCCACAATCAGCGCTGCAGCCGGGGGTACTGCATTCGTCTCAGCGGGTATGGTCGGTGTGGCCGTCGCTACGGTTGTCGTCCTGCCTGTCTACTATATAAGAAGTCCGTCATGGCCGAGTTCAAACGCCGGCGGTTGCCGCTACCGTTGACGCTCGCGCCCGGTGAGACGCGGACCGGGAGTGTGTTCTACCCAATGGTGCGACATCCCAGTTCGCTCGAGCTCCGTTGGTCGAGCGAACCCTCTAGCGGACAGGCGGCACTCCCCCCTCGATTTTCCTAAAGGGCTCCATGTGCCGACCGAACCTGCCGACAAGCGTCGCACACGCGTACAGGCGGGCACACGGCACCCGCAGTCCCCTGAACAGGCCAACGGAGCGCGAGCCTCGCTCACGACCCCCGGCCACCACCGTACACGGGCTTATTGCTTGTCGAAGACCAGCGTATCGTCGTACGTTTTGCCGTCGGTGTGCGTGCCCTTGTTTTTGACCGTGAGCGTCTTGCCGTCTGCCGACACGACGCGGTGCACACTGCCGACCACTTTGCCGCCCATCTTGAGCGTGAAGTCGCTGGTGTGGGCGTCGATTGCCTTGCCGGCGCCGCTGTCGGCGTCGGGATTGCCGGTCATCGGATGGTCCTTGCCGTCGTACGTGAGGGTCACATGCATGGACATTTCTTTGCCGTCGGCGCCGAGCATCTTCTGATCGAGGGTCGTGCCGTCGGCGCTCTCGGTGTACACGCGCGTCGCGCTCTTTGGCGCGGTGCCACTGAACTTCGACTTTGCGACGTTGAGCTTCCATGTGCCGTCGACGGCATCTGCCGCGAACGCGGTGGTGCCGAGGAACAGCGTGCTGAGCATAGCGATCGCCACAATTCTTACCATAGCCCGTCTCCCGTGAATGTTTCGTTCTTACTTAGTGGGCAACCCGCCCCCGGTTGGTCCGGACGCGGACTGGAGAATATGCGCGCCCAGCCTCGCGGCTGCAAGCGCTGGATCGCCTGCGCTGCGAGCACGGGAACGGCAGTGATTACCGCGCCGCAGCATGGGCGTGAATCGGACCAGCGCGCCGTCGACTGGCCGACGGTGGAATAGCTGAGTTAAACGCCTGGCGTTACTGTGTTCGGCGTATTCGGAAGCCGCCATTCAGGAAGGACCGATGTGGGTCGCTATGTATAGCTATACCAAGCGACCCTCTCCGGACTTTCGTGACGGGCCGCTTTACGGCGTTAGGATGATCTGCATTGAGGTGTCGGGGATCGATCTCCTTCAGGGATAGCTGATCACGATGGAGCCATCGCCGCCGATCGCGTTGACAGCACCGCCATTCGTACTCACCGTGAAAGTCGCTCCGGTAGGCCCGATACTGCCGCCGCCGCCGCCGCCGCCGTCACTGCCAGGGCCGCTGCCGGAACCGCCGCCGCCGCCGTAGCCGCCACCACCGCCACCGCCGTAGCAACCACTGCCGCCCGCGCCGCCCGCGCCATTGCCGGTACCGCTGCCACCCGCGCCGGTGCCTACGCAACCACCGCCTGTGCCGCCGGGGCCACCGTTACCGCTGCCGCCCGGGCTGCCAGCCGGTCCCATTCCCGCAGGGCCGCCCGCGCCGCCGATGCCGCCCGAACCGCCGATGCCTTCGGCACCGATGGTGGCATTGCTGCCATTGCTGCCGCTGCCGGTGCCATTGCCGCCGCCGTCACCGCCGCCGCCGTCGTAGCCGCCAGCACCGCCGCCGCCGCCCGCGATGATTTGATAGGCGGTGCCGGCATTGACGTTACTCGAACCGCCGCCACCGCCCGTACGGGTAGAGCCGCCGCCGCCGCCCACGTCGAGGGTGAGCGTATCGCCCGCCGCGACGGCCAGCGTCGCAGTCACGATCCCGCCATTGCCGCCGCTAAATCCAATGCCGCCGCCGCCGCCGCCGCCGCCGGTGGCCACAACTTGAATCGAAGTCACCCCACCCGGCACGGTCCAGGAGTAGGCGCCTGGGGTGGTGAAGCTCAAGACATTCACGCAGTTCGCCGCCACTGTCGTGACGTCGCTGGTGCCCACCGTGCCGCTGCCGCTACTCACCGTGCAGATCAGTCCGGCGGGCTGGGTCTGAACGGTCACATCGTATGTCGCTCCCGAGGCCACGCCCGTCGGCATGGTGAACATGGCGGCGTTGGCGGCGACGTCGAGGGTGTCCGTGCCGTTCGCCAGCACCAGACCGCTCGTCGTCAAGCCGCTGATGCTGCCGCCCACGGTGTAGGTCGTGATGGCACAGGTGATAGTCACACTGGTGACCGGGCCGGCCGGCATGGTGCCGGTGCCGCCGCTCACCGTGCAGGTGACGCCGGTGGGCTGTGTCTGCACCGTCACTGCGTACTGACTGCCGTAGGCTACGGCCGCCGGCATCGTGAATGTCGCGGCGTTGGCAGCCACGGTGAGCGTGTCGGTACCGTTCGCGAGCACGAGGCCGCTCGCCGTCAAGCCGCTGATGCTTCCACCCAGCAGGTAGCTCTGATCGGCACACACGATGGCTACGTTGGTGACCGCCTGGGCGGGCATCGTGCCGGAGCCGCGGCTCACCGTGCAGGTGAGTCCCGTGGGCTGTGACTGCACCGTCACCGCAAAGTGACTGTCGTAGGCCACTGCCGCCGGCATCGTGAAGTTCGTCGCGTTGGCATTCACCGTGAGCGTGTCCGTACCGTTTACGAGCACCAGACCGCTCGTCGTCAAGCCGCTGATCGAACCACCCAAGCTGAACGGCTGATCGGTACAGCTCACTACCACCGTGCTCACGTTGCTCGCCGGCATCGTCCCGGTGCCTTTGCTCACCGCGCAGGCAAGCCCCACCGGCTGAGTCTTCACCGTCACCGCATAGCTGCTGCCATTGGCGACCGGAGCGGGAAGGGCGAACGTGCTGGCGCCGGCGTCCACTGTCACCGTCTGATCGCCGTTGGCCAGCACCAGGCTGGACGCGTTGAGTCCGCTCACCGTTCCGCCCAAGCTAAACGCCTGCTCGGAGCACGCAACCACCACGTTGGCTATATTGGCCGACCCGGCCGTGCCGCTGCCGCTGGTCACCGTGCACGTCTCTCCCGCGGTTTGCGTCTGCACTGTTACGTCGTAGGCCGAACCGGAATTGAGAATCGATCCGAAGCTGAAGCTGTTCGCCCCGGAGCTCACGGCGAGCGTCTGCCCGTTGTTGGCGAGCATCAGACCGGATGCGGTGAGTCCGCTCACCGTTCCGCCCAGCGAATAGGTGGGCGCTGGGCCATTGCTGTAGCTGGAGCAAGCGGCCATCAAGCCCATGAGTGTGAGGGTCCAAGCAGCGGCGGCGAGTCGAGTCGTTCGGCGAATATTGATGGCGCGCATCGATAGTGTTCCTTTTTATCCAAGCCTTCCGAGGCGTGTAAACAGTCGGGTCGCAGGTTAGTGGCGGCCATCGCGACGGAGCGTGATGTGAAGCGCGAAAGCGGAAAGCGGGTTACCGAAGCAGGGATCCCCCCTCAGGGATTCCCCCGAACAAGATCGCGAAGCCGCCAGGCCGAAGATGGCCGACGAGAATTAATACTGTCGCGCGGCAGGTTTCCCTACGTGGCTAAATATCGTTGGGCGCCTGCCGAGGATGTCGGGCTGATTCTCGCGTTTCGACATCAGCTCGAAGCTGGTTACAAAGAGAAATAGTGTCGATCAGTGAGCCGACGTCCTCAAGCGACCGGAAGGGAGAACCCGCTCCACTTCCCGCGCTATTCCCATTACCACCGCTGCGTATCAAGTAGAGACAAGGTCGCTTACTCGCGCAGTTCGCCGCAATGCCGAACGTTTTCCTTTTCAACTCGCGGCCGAGGAGTCTGGCTCTTTAAGGAGTAAATTTGGCGCCTTAAAGACTGGGTGCGGAAAGCACCGGAAGTTCGCGCCTTACGTTTTCACAGAGCAGGGTGTCGCCATGCTCTCCTCGGTTCTCAATAGTAAACGCGCCGTTCAGGTGAACATTGAGATCATGCGGGCATTTGTTCGTTTGCGAGAGACCGTTTCAACGCAAAAAGATTTGGCGCGCAAACTTATGGCGTGGGCCTAGTCGAGGGTTGTCCTACGTTGTCCCTCGTAACGCGAAAATTCGCACGCCAATCGAAAGCGGCAGTCCAAGCTTCGCGAAACGCTGTGTTTTAAGGGCTCAGATAGGGCGCCCGTTTGCGTTCGATTCCCATCGCCCGCTCCATTCTTAAAACTACGTCAGACGACGTAGGACAACTAATTTGGCACGCAGGTGTTGGCGAAAAATTTGCGCGCGAACGCTGTCCGCACGGGCCGTCGTGCCAGGCAATACTGGGTATTGCCTGGCTCTAAACCTTTACTTCTAGCGCAGCGCAGCTGGTTGGGTCGCAACCTTTACCTACGCAAGATGCGATCGGTCATACATGGGACTTTGACCAGTCGATCGTTCACGCGTTTCTTCCTCTTGAAGCACATCCCAGTGCTCGACAAGGATTCTATCTCTGATCCGGACGACGTTTGCCGTGACCCAGCTCGCAGCGCCGCTAAACCCAGAAAATCGTCCGTGGATGATGACCAGATCGTCTTCCGCCATCACGATTCCGGATTCATACTTCAGCGACGCAGGACTACTTTTGATCATATTAAAGAGCCCGTCGCGGCCGGGTTCAATGTGCGCACTGTGCTGGAT
>PMMB01000008.1:5300-5561 GCA_003165495.1 Gammaproteobacteria bacterium
CTCTTTAGTCGCTTGACTGGTGTAATCGTGGTGGTATCAGGCCGTCCGAACCGCGTGCTGCATAACAGGTTCGATGGATGCGGCGATAGGCTTAAGGTGCATCATTTTCGGGACAACAGATTGATCGTTCGTGCATCGGCACCCACGCGATGGCAAACGTTGTAACAGAGACAACTATGCCGCCTTATATTTTTGATTTCATGATGGGACTCTCTCTGTTGAATAGAGCATCGGATGTGCTGAAGCCGAATCCGGCATGTC
>PMMB01000093.1:0-4011 GCA_003165495.1 Gammaproteobacteria bacterium
GCTGACGCAAAGGCCAAGGCTGATGCGCTGCAATCGCTGGCGGAAAAGCGGCCCAAAAATTTGAGCGTTTCCCAAGCGTCAACAGTCGCGAATCAGTCGCGCCGATTCGGTGACGCAAAGCCGGCGGCCTCAGCCGTGCCCACGGCACGTCCGCTGCCTTGGACTGCGGCGGCAGCTACGCCGAGAGCGTCTGTCCCCCTCCAAGTTGAGGAGCTCAGCACGCGTTTGCCGAGTCTCGAGACCACGCAAACAGTTCGCGCGCTAACGTCATTGGAACTGGAAAATGAACAGGTTTCGCGCTGGTTCGTGATTCAATTATCTGCGGCGGAGGACGCCTTTGATCCGGACACAGTGCCCAACCTCGATATCTTCAGTGCGTACCGCTTGTACTCCGTCGCGGGGATAGATCAAGGCCGCATAATGCACGCACTGCGCCTGGGCTTTTTTTGCGAAGAAAATGCCGCGGCGGCAGTCGCGAGCTACCTCACGGACTACTACGATCATCCGACTGTCAAACGCGTGAGCGCGGCCGAGCGCGAACGATTCGCCAATCAATCTCTCGAACCACGCAAAGACATTGGCGCGACGGGAAAACACGCGGTGATCGAGATTACGAACGAATTATACATCCGCGAAAGACGAAGAAACCCGGGCACCGGCGCTAAGTGAACCTACGGCTGCCGGCTGCCGGCTGCCGGCTTCCGCACACGCCTACTGAATTAAACAGCGTTTGAAGCGCTGATCCACCCGGTGCGCGTACCATTCCGTAGTCAAACTTCGGGCAATTTTTGGGCCGTGCAATTGGATCCGCGGGACCAACGCGCGAGGTAAGCGCTGTCCCGCCGCCCGATCGGCGAGAGCGAATACTCGCTGATATAGCTGCGTCCGGTCGAAGTCCGCGGCTTTGCCCTGTTCGAGGGCGTTGTGGATGGCGCTGTCCCCCATGTTCAGCCGCTTACTTAACGCGCGAACCGCGAACTCCGTGCTGCCCGGGCCTTTCACCTCGCTGTCGTGCGGCAGGAGCGCCCCGTCCGGCGTCACGAGGATGCCAGAGGCGCTGCTGACGGCGCTCTGAAAGGCAGCGTTGCGGCTGGCGTATTGACCGGCGTTGAAGTCCGCGAAGCGATACAGGTACGCGTCGTACGCAGCTGCGTAGCCCAACAGGTGCGCCGTGCCGAAATACAAACTTCCTCGCCGCGTAAACACCTCGTCTGCAATGCTCAATTTCACGGGATACGGGTAGGGCTTGGCCGCCGCGTATTGCTCGGCAAATGCGATATTGACTTGCATCGGCCCGCGAGTGCGTATCGGGTTCCGCTCTGCAAATAGCGTCCGGCCCAACGGCACCGCGCCAATGAAATCTTCGAAGATGTCGCTTAGATCCTTTTCGGTTCTTGAGCTGTCGATCCGATCGCTGTAACTGCGTCCGCTCGGCGACGTCAGCTGCAACGCGGTGTGCACCATTAGGCGCGGCACGCCCGCGCGCTCGGCGCGGCTATCAATCTCTCGCCACGCGATGGCCGGCAAACCCGGTATCACCGGGTCGACATGAAATCCGGATTCCTGCTCGATCACCGCAACCACGGCGCAAATGCTTTCGTGCGTGGGTTCAATGCCCAACGCAGTGAACGCGGCATACATATCGGCGGCCCAGCCTGCGCGGTCCGACGCGGCGCCCGGCAGCGATCCTTCAATCATCCCGCGTGCTTGAGCAGGGCCGATCGCGGGTGGTGCCGAGGCCGGCGGCCGGCTCGCGCAACTCGTCAGTAATCCGGTTATTGCGAGCATCGGCAGTACCACGCCGAACCGGACGCGGCGGCGCGGTAAGAATCGACGTATATCCGACGCGCGATCTATGTCCCACCCGGCAGTGCTGGCGGTTTGTGCGGGCGGCTCGGTGCCGCGGTGAAGGATTCAAATCGCAGACCAATGATCGATCCTGAATTCTGGTACGGGATGCACGTCGTGTGATCGTCGACGTTACGCGTGGTCAACATCGGCAGCACATTGTTGCGAAACTGCTCTATGAGTTCGCAGTCGCCCGTGCTCAGTTCGCGCGGCGAGCGGTCAGTTAACGACACGGGCCGCCAAATACCGTCGACCGGCTTACTACCGGAAGACGCATCATCTGCGCTCGGCGCAAGCGTGTAGAACGTCAGTTCGGCCCGCGCGAACTTATCTGGGCGCCCAAAGCCGGACGCGCATGCGCCGGGTTGCGATTTAGCGTCCGGTCTCGCTCCGGCGGTGATCAACAGTAACCTGATCTTGTCGGCAAGGCCGTCACAGGAATAAGTCGAGGTAAAACCCATGTAAGCAAATGAGTACTCGTGCTTCTGCCAAACTCCGCGCTCTCGTGCCGACGGCTCGTCGGCCAAACTCGTGCGCGGGATGAGCAGGGCAGGGAACAGGGTACAGCCGACAAAGGCCGCCAATTTCCAGCATACGGTCATCAGTGATGCTCCTACTGCGTTGAACCGATAGTGTATCCGCTATCGGCATAACGAAGGAGAGGCCGCAACGGTTGACCGAACGTCGAGAGTAAATGGATGAATACGCCGCGCGGACGCTCGATGGGCCGTTGAATGAAAAATAAACGAAAATTCGAGCGCGCACTCAATAATTCGCGCTACCTTTACCAGGGTGTCGCGCATGTTGTTCAATAACCTGGTTTTTCATCGTCTGCCCGCAGAATGGACGCTGGCCGCCGCGCCGGCTAAGGCGCTGACCTATGCGTAGCAAAGAAGTGCATCTACTCGAACGCCCGCAAGGCCTGCCTACGCTCGGGCAGTTCGGGATCGTAGAAACCGATGTCTCAGACCCTGCGGCCGGTGAACTGTTGGTAGAAAATATCTATATGTCGGTCGATCCGGCCATGCGGCCGCGCTTGGCCGGACAAACGCCGCTCAATGAAGCGATGGGAGGGGGTGCCATCGGCCGCGTGCTCAAATCGCGTCACGCGGGCTTCAAGGAAGGCGACCTCGTGGAGTCCATGCGCGGCTTCCGTCAGTACTTTGTCTCTGAGGGCAACGGACTCTCTAAACTCGACGCCGACGGTATGCCGCTGCCAGCCTATATGAGCGTGTTGGGGTTGACGGGTCTGACGGCGTACGGCGGATTGCTGGTCACCGCGGCGCTCAAGGACGGCGAGAGTGTTTTCGTGTCGGCCGCAGCGGGGTCGGTGGGCAGCGTGGCGGCGCAGATCGCGAAGATAAAGGGCTGCTACGTGATCGGCAGCGCCGGCTCGGACTCTAAATGCCGTTGGCTCAAAGAAGAACTCAAGCTGGATGCGGTCATCAACTACAAGAAAGAAGTGCTGCGTACCGCGCTGAAGTCAGCCGCGCCGCGCGGCATCGATGTGTATTTCGACAATGTGGGCGGCGAGCACTTGAATGCGGCGCTGCCGCGTATGAATGCGCTGGGGCGCATCGCGGTATGCGGCATGATTTCTACTTACAATAATTTTGGCGCCATTTCCGAACCGGTGACCACGCTCTCGAACATGATCTACAACCGTCTGACGATGAAGGGCTTTGTCTTTTACGAATTCGAACCGCTGCGCGCGCAATTTCTCAGCGATATGAAGCGCTGGCTCAAAGAAGGACGTATCCAGTACCGCAGCACGATCCTGCAAGGCATCGAGCAGGCGCCCGCGGCTTTGATTGGCTTGTTCAGCGGTGCGAATACCGGAAAGATGTTGGTGCAGTTGGTGAAAGACCCATAGTCTCTCAAGTCAAATCCCGGGGGCGATCGCGCCTGGCGAACCGCGTAGGAGCGCTGCGGCGGCCGGTTCTATCTATTGCGTCACAGAATTGCGTCACAAAATTGCCAGGTCGTAGGGCAACTCGGCTGAACGATCGGATATCGTGCATTCCTACACGCACGTCAGCGAAAGTCTCTAGCGCAAGGACCTTCGATTCGCTAACAATCCAACGCCATGACCTTAAAATCCTCACCAGCGGTTGCAAGTCTCACCGGCGTCGCCGCCGAAGCGGCGCAGATGGCGATCGAAGC
>PMMB01000093.1:4097-4777 GCA_003165495.1 Gammaproteobacteria bacterium
TATCGAGACGTCTGGATCTCCATGCAGGCGCGTGGTCATCTGCAGGCGACCGGGCGAGATGCGCGCGGCCGCAAACAATATCGCTACCATCCCGAATGGCGGCAGGTGCGCGATAGCGCGAAATTCGATCGCATGGTGGCATTCGGCGAAGCGTTGTCGAAGTTGCGGCGCAATCTTAGGCGTGACTTAGGCTTACCCGGTCTGCCGCGCGAAAAGGTCCTGGCGGTGGTCGTCACCATTCTCGACGCGACGCGGGTCCGCATCGGAAATACCGAATACGCTCGCGACAACAAGAGCTTCGGCCTCACAACGCTGCGTAATCGCCACGTCACCTTCATTCGCGACGGGCGCGCGGTGTTGAATTTCCGAGGTAAGGGCGGAGTCCAACATGAGGTTCACATCGACGACAAGCGCATCGCGCAAATCGTTCGACGCTGCCAGGAGATCCCGGGCCAGCACTTATTCCAATATGTCAGCGACGACGGGCAGCGCTGTCCCATCGATTCCGGTCAAGTCAACGACTACCTGCGCGAAGCGATGGGTGCCGATTTCACCGCAAAGGATTTTCGCACCTGGGGCGCAACCCTGCACGCCATCACTTTGCTGGCGCGCACCCCGTTGCCGGAAGCTCCGAGCGAACGCGCCTTGAAAGGCGAGATCGCCGAAGTGGTCAAACAAGT
>PMMB01000350.1 GCA_003165495.1 Gammaproteobacteria bacterium
AACAGCGTCCACCCATACTGTAAGTTGGCAACACAGGCCATGCAGATCACGCCGAGGATCAGCTGCACCCATGGATTCGCGAACGGCGACGTTGATTGAAGGGAATTCGAATTCGCATTCATATAGTTCTCCTTATTCACCCTGGTCGATACAGAAAATCACCTAAAGGTTCATGCGGAATCGACTGGCGGACTATCACTGGCGAGTGATTCCCTTGCCGACGGATCGAGCTGCGCCCGCGGTTTGCGGCTTGCCCCCGCAAACTCGCAGGGACATCAAGGTAGTAAGCATTGGGAAAGACGGGGGCGCCCCGCATAGAAGTCGTCGTTGCAGAAGCGGACGCGCCGAGACTGACTCACCTGTAAGCCCCCCTCAAGTCGTTCAAACGCACGTTTACGAACGTAAACCAGCCATAGCGTTATTTTCGTGGTATACCATATATGAACCAGTTTCCGACTGTCAAGCGGCACAACCGCAGGCCGGAGTTTCGCGTTATGGCTCATATTTCGAAGCTGCGACGACCGGCGGCACCCGAGTAATCCGCGTGTCAGTGCGTAAGATCCGAGTGATTACGATGAGTGAAATATCTAGTACCTTTGACGCTCTGCAAGAGTAAAAAGTCCTGGACAACGATTAATAACGAATCGAGGCCGCCAATGAACACCATCGCAACGCTGGTACAGCGCACCTCCTCTGCGGCTCCGCTCGCACTGGCGCCGCTGAACCCAACGAGTTTGCGCGATCAAGCCTATGCGCTTCTGAAGAACGCGATTTCAGACACCGACATCTATGATCCGAATCAAGAACTACGGCTGGACGAGCGGCAGCTGACCACTGCACTGGGCGTCAGCCGGACGCCGATTCGTGAAGCGCTGTCGCTGCTGGAGCAGGAAGGTTTCATTCGCACGATACCGCGGCGCGGGATCTACATCATTCGCAAGTCGAAGCGCGCGATGATCGAAATGATCCAGATGTGGGCCGCGCTCGAGTCCATGGCCGCGCGGCTCGCGACGCTGCACGCCAGCGATGCCGAGATTGCCAAGCTACGGCACTTGTTCGACGAGTTCCAGACCTCCCCGCCATCGGCGCATCTGTGCGAATATTCGGACGCCAACATCGCATTTCACACGGCGGTCATTGCACTTGGCGGTTCGCAGACCATCGTGGATGCGACCCGCAACCTTCTGATTCATGTGCGTGCCATTCGCCGCGCAACAATCACTCAAAGCGACCGTGCTGCCCGCTCGATCATCGATCACTTGAAGATTATCGAAGCTTTGGAGCGGCGCGACACGGAGTTGGCCGAACGGCTCACTCGACAGCACACTCTCGACCTTGCGGCGCACGTCGACCGCTTCTGCGATTTCTTAGATTAGCGGTAGGCGCTACGTCCAACGCTTAGGTTGCAGTTCCCCACTGACCGAGCGTCGGTGCAGGACTGGCGCCGCCTTCACCGCACAGATGCTGCTGACCACCCGCATCTGGTACTTCACCGCGCAACGCACTCGGCGCGACCGCCCTTACGCCGCTTAGAGTATCGGGATCCGAAATTGCCGTTTGCAGCAGGGTTCCGTCCATCGACACCGGCGCTCCAGACTCGATGCGAAGATAAATTCGCCCGGTTGCCTGATCGGCGAAATTGACCTCGCGAAATCCGTCCATGCATCGCCGCAGGAATCCTGTGTTGTGCTCCGGATCAAGCAGCCTGCGATCCGCATAGAGAAATTCGGGGGCTGCGGCATCGACATTGACTCGTCCGTACCGCTCGATGTCCAGCATTCCTTTAACGTTGAGCACATTGAACGTGTCGTTGTCGCCGAAGGCAACGGTCCGCGGGCGCTCCCCGAGGCGCACCGTATTGTCCAGAAACTCGAATCGAATGCGCTTGTCGCTGCGGCGGACCCAGGTGAAAAAGACATCGGGAATCCCCGTATAAGCGTCCACGGCGTGCGCCAGCGTGTCGTCCACGGCTTTGTAGCGGCCGAACTCGAGTCCGCGTTTCCAGGCCCGCTCGACCAGCAATTCGGGCGGCGTAATCATGAAAAACAAATAGACCGTCTGACCGAAGCGCGTCAGTAAATTGCTGCCCGCCTGGTCCGAATCGGGCGCGAAGCTGTCAAAGCGAAACCGGTCGATCAAGAGATGCGTCATGTCGCCGCGCTGGTGTTTGCGCGCCATGTAACGGTCGAGCTTCTGGTCGACGATCTGCAGTTCCTCGGCGGTGAATGCGCCGGCATATTTGTACGCCGCGCCGAGCGCACCGTAGTCGAGCAGCTGTTTGCGCCAGATGTCGGGACTGATCAGCGCGAAATCACCCCATTGCACGCCGATGTCGCCCGTAAGCTTCTTCTGCAACGGCCGCAGCGTACTCTTGCCCGAAGCGGACGGCCCTTTGGTATTGATGACGACCGGCCGCTCCTGCCGCGGCAGCAAGTTATAGCCCTCGCTGCGCGCTGCGCGCAGCAGCAGGAGATCGATCGCTCGGCCAATGGCATCGCCGCCGTAATCGTTGCATGCCATATCGGTCGCCACCGACACGATGAGCTCCCGCGTGCCCCACGCTTGACCTTCGGTCGCAAACAGCGCCGACATCACTCGCCCAAGCGTGCGGTACACGATCCTCTGCTGCGAATCGCTCGCCAAGTGCGCGAGGCGCTCGCAGTCGGCGATGTGGCGCGGGCCCCAGCCGCCATCAGTGGGAGCCGGAATCGCAACCGCGCCGCGGCGAGGTGCGATGCGCGCGAACAGTCGGGATGCCGATGATCGCTTTGCGGGCGCGACCATCGGTGCCTTCTCGGGCACCACCTCCGACAGGGCGGCATCGATTGCACTGCGCAGCTCATGCCGGGTGCGCTCATAGGCCGCCGTGATCGCATCCATCTCCGGTAGGAGATAGCGCTCGTGCAAGCGGCTCGCAATCTCGCGAAAGTTGATACCCAAGTCTCCGATTCGGGAGCCGTCAGGCACGGCGAAGTCGGCGGTGACCCGTATCAAGAGTTCGTGCAGGGCGAGTCGTTGCGGCCGAAACGCGACCAACTCGCTCGGGGAGAACCCAGTGAGACCCTGCATCTCAGTGACCGCGGCGATGCTCGTAAAGACATTCTCGGGTCGAAATATCGTCGACAGGTGCCGCAATTCCCTGGGCACTTGCGATTGGATGCCGGGGTTCCACGGCCCATGCACCTGCGTGTCGTCCGCGGGACCCATCATACCGATCCCGCCAATCTATGTTGGTGACTCATAGTTGCGACGCAATTCGCTGTATTGACCGCCAACGTGTGATGCATTCGCCACCCGTGCATATGTTCAAATCATTCAAAATGTGCCGCTAAAGTAACACTCGGCGCGGAAGCGCTTAACTAATGAGAACTGCACCGCGGGGAACGCCAAGCTAATGAATTCGCAACCTATCGGTCGAGCGCCCATTGGGCAGGCGCAGGCCGCGGCCGCCGTGCCGGCGGCCGGCCCCCTGGACCCTGTATTCAGCGGCCTCGCGCGGCTCGCGGCGAGCGCGTGCGGGTCGCCTTTGGCCTCAATCGCGATTATCGGCTGCGGCGAGGCCTGGTGCACTTCGACTGCTGAACTGCCGTCCGCCGCCGTGCCGCGGCCCGACCCGTTTGTTTACCACACAGCGCGAGCTGCGGGGCTGTTCGAAGTGCCGGACGCGACCCTGGACGATCGCTTCCGGAAGTCCGTGAAAGTAATGGGGAAGCTTGCCATCCGTTCCTACGCCGGATGCGCACTGCGCACTCCGGGCGGCGAGGTGTTGGGGACCCTGGCCGTGTATGGAACGCGAGCGCGCACCCTTTCGCCTAAACAACGCGCCTCCCTTCTGTTACTCGCCGAACAGGCAATTGTCCAGGTCGAACTTCGCTCGCGACTGACTGAGTTTGCCGTGCTCTCCGACGCGCGGCCTGCTGCGCCGTCATTGCATCCCGATGCCATGTCGGCCAGAGCCCTGCTCGACAGCGCACCGGTTGCCATCTATCACACTGACGCGGCCGGCGACGTGATCTACAGCAATCCCGAGTACCGCCGCATATTCAGACTTAAGCCGGGAGCTGGTCCCGATGCATGGGCGCAACGCGTACACCCCGACGATCGCGCGCGCATGAAACAGGAGTGGGCGGATTTCTGCCGGCAGCCCACCCCAAGTCGATTCGGCTATCGCACACAAGCCGACGACGGCACGGTTCGCCATTTCTCGGAGCAAATCGTCGCCGCCGACGGTGTTCCCGGCTGGGTCGGTACGATCGCCGACTTCACCGATCTGGTCGCTGCGCGAGACGATTTGCGTAGAGCGGAAACCTTGTTCCGCAATACCTTCAACCAAGCACCTCTCGGCATCGTCTATGCCGACCGCAGCGGCAAATTCTTGCGGTTCAACGCGGCGTTCTGCACGATGCTGGGTTTCGATCCCGGCGAGCTCGCGGACGGAACGAGCGGCGATTTCACATGCGCAGACGATGTCGCGCGCGTATCGACTGAACTCGAGCGTCTATGGAATGGCGACGTCCAATTCGTGGATCTCGAGAAGCGTCACATCCGCAAGGACGGTAGCCTCCTCTGGGTACGCACGACCACGGCGCTGGTCCGCGAAGGCAGCGCCACGCCCGAGTACTCGGTCGAGTTCTTGCGGGACATCAGCGTCCGCAAGGATACCGCCCAGGAACTCGAACGGGTGCACAAACAACTGATGTCCGCCTCGCGCCAGGCGGGTATGGCCGAGGTCGCAACCAACGTGCTGCACAACGTCGGCAACATCTTGAACAGCGTCAACATTTCAGCAAGTCTGGTGATCGA
>PMMB01000301.1 GCA_003165495.1 Gammaproteobacteria bacterium
CCGCCGCCGCTGCTGCCCGAGGCGGACGTGGCGGCGCTCGCCAATGAATTGAGCGGCGAAACGGCAAAAAGAAATCTGGAGGGGCTCGCACGGTTTCACCGGCAGCGCGGCTCGCAGGGCTTTCACTCGGCCGCGGAGTTGGTGGCGGAGCGCGCGCGCGCGTACGGCTTGATCGACGTGCAGATTCTGCAGTTTCCCGCTGACGGAAAGATCAGCTACGGAACGCAGCGGGCGCGCCAGGCGTGGGACGCGAACGAAGGGGAACTCACACAGATCAAGGACGGAACTCTAACCAAGATCGCGAGTTACGCCGCGGAACCGGTCGTGTTGGCAGAGGACAGCGAGTCGGCCGATGTGACGGCGGATCTGATCGATGTGGGTGACGGGACGCACGAAAGCGACTACGCAAGCAAGGACGTCAAGGGCAAGATGGTTCTCGTGGCGGCACAGCCCGGCGCAGTGCAGGACGTGGCAGTCGGCAAGTTCGGTGCCGCGGGAATAGTCAGTTATGCGCAGAACCAGAAAACGGCTTGGGCCGGTGAAAATGACAATCTGATTCGGTGGGGACATCTGGAGTCCTTCTCGCAGAACAAGACATTTGCCTTCATGGTTTCACTTAAGGCAGCTCGCGCGATGCAGGAGCGGCTGAGGCTCAAGGAAACGATTCGACTACATGCGGTAGTGCAGGCCGGCCAGCATCCAGGGTTCTATGAGGTTGTCACCGCCACCATTCCGGGGACGGACCCGCGGCTGAAGGACCAGGAGATCGCATTTTCCTGCCACCTGGATCATCAGCGTCCGGGGGCCAATGACAATGCAAGCGGATGCGTGACCATTCTCGAGGTGGCGCGAACGCTGCGGAAGTTGATCGGCGACGGCACGCTGGTGCGGCCCGCGCGCACGATCCGATTCATATGGCCGCCGGAGATTGAAGGAACCGTCACACTGCTCAATGCGAGACCAGAATTCACACAGCGGATCAAGGCTGTGGTGCACATGGACATGGTCGGNNTGCCGTCATTCGTTCACGACGTGGCATGGGCATTCGCCGATTGGGTGAACGAGGAGTCATACCAATTCTCGGCGAGCGGTACCGCCGATTATCCGCTGATCGCGCCTGAGGGCGGCAGGGAGCCGCTGCGCGCGATGTATTCGGCGTACACGATGGGCAGCGATCACGACGTTTATCAGGATTCCTCGTTCAGGATACCGGCGATCTACCTGAACGACTGGCCGGACCGATACATTCACACCAACTTGGATACGGCGGCCAATATCGATCCGACCAAGCTCAAGCGCGCGGCGTTGATCGGAGCGGCGAGCGGTTACTTCCTTGCGAACTTTTCGCCGCGCGACATCGCCGCAACGGATCGAGCGATCGCGATGGGCAAGCTGCTCCGAGCTGTGACGTCAATGGAAAGACGCACGGCACCCGGACCGGCTGAGGAGTATGAGCGCGCGATACTCAACTCCCTCGATGCGTTCACCGCGGCGTCTCGGGTAAAAATGCACAGTTCCAGGCCGGAAGCGAACCGAGCGGGCGCCATGGTTTTTCACCGCCTCGAGGAACCGCGGGGCCCGCTAACGGTGTTCGGGTACGACTATTTTGCCGATCACGCGAAGTCAGCCGGAATCGCGACACCGAAACTGCTGAGCTACGAGGGATCCTGGGGCGCCGGAGAAGAGTATGCCTACGAAGCGCTGAATTTCGCCGACGGGCGGCATAGTGCGCAACAGATCGCGGATGAATTATCGGCCGAGTATGGCGAGGTGCCGCTGGGGCTGGTGGTCGAGTATCTACAGGCGCTGAAGGGGATCGGGGTGGCGGGCACGTCTAGGCCGCTTTGAAAATGAGCGCCCGCAGGCGCCGCAGTTTGGGTGTTGCCACCGGCACCGTGAGCATCGTGCTGCCCACGGCCATCAGCAGCAATGCCGTGAACGTGGTGCTGGTGATGACGCCCTTATCGAGCAGAATATTGACGAAAATAATCATGATCAACGCCTTGGTTTGCAGCAACCAGCCGATCAAAGAGCTCTCGCCCGGCTGCCAATGTAGGATTTTCCCGGCCAGCCGGGTGCCGAGCAATTTGCCGCTGACTGAGGCTACCAGCAGTACGCCGCCCGCCAGCAACACCGCCGATCCGCCCATCGTCCAGTTGGTCCGCAAGCCCGTGCTGAGGAAGAACACCGGCATCATGACCAACAGCACGTTTTGCCGCAGCGTATCCATCTGCTTCTGATCGAACCAGTGGCCGTCCATGACGGCGCCGGACAGGAATGCACCCACCATGAAGTGCAGGCCCGACCAGTCGGCGCCCAGACCACACAGCAGCAGCCAGATGAGGCCCACATACCACCGATCACGTTCCGGCAACCGGACCATGAGGCGGCGATAGCCCCAAGCCGCTATCGCAAAGCTCACCAGGAAGGTCAGTTGCTTACCGATGCGCTGCCAGTCCATCAGGATCAGCGCCAACACGCCCCAGATGGCCACATCATCCATGCTGGCGTAACGCAAAATGCGCTGACCAATGGGCTGGCGCAGGATCTCCAATTTCTCCATGAATAGGATCAATATCGGTAGCGCCGTCACGGCGCAGGCCATGCCGATGCCGAGCACAAATTGCCAAGCAGCCGCGCTGGGACCAATCCAGCCGCTGAATCGCAGCAGCCCGATCGCTACCGCGCAGCCCAACAGCAACGGCGTGCCCAATGCCAGGCCCGCGGTAATACCGCTCTCCCTCCGGTGCTCCCAGACTCCCTTGAGATCAAGCTCGATCCCCGCGATCCACACAAAACTCATGACCGCCCACCAGGCGACGCCATTGAGTGACTGGACCACCGCCGAATTGAAGACGAAAGCATAGTAGTGCGGGTACAGGGCGCCCAGTATCCCCGGGCCGAGCAGGATTCCCGTGATGATCTGCACCACCACCAGCGGTGCGTAGTACTCGGTCCTACCCACCCGCCAAATCACGTAAGGGACCAGGAATATGATCCCCATGGCGATCAGAAATATCTCGCTGGTGCTCATCGGTTCGCCGAATGATGATGTCAGTAGTCATAATGCCACCAAACAGTATGCCGCCCGTGCGCTGTTAGCCTTAAGCCTTGTCGAACACCGCGGTGTTCTCCCACTGGCGCTCGCAGACGCTCTCTGGCATGGTGGGCTGCGAAGGACTATGCGGAAACATCTATTTCATTCCGGGCGACGAGACCTATTCACCAGCTTGCTGCTGGTGGCTCTGCTGTTTCGGGCCTACGTGCCGGTCGGCTTCATGCCGGCGAGCGGCACGCCGTTCCTGCTGGAAATGTGTCCCGCCACATACCAGGCACAGATGCCCGCGCAGCATGCGCACCACCACTCGGGAAGTCACGGCGAGTTCGCGAACTGTCCTTTTGGTAGCGCACCTGCCGCGGGGCCGATTTCTCACATCGTCGTCTTTGAACCGCCGGCGCCCATCGTTTCCCAATCGGTCGACGCCTTCGAACCCCCGCACTTCAGCGTACGACTCCCGCACGCTCATCAGCCTCGCGGTCCCCCGTCTCTCGCTTAAATTGAGATTCAGCGGCCGATCGCCCGCAGTCTTCAATCATTGCGCGAGGCGACCGCCTTAGCGGTCGCGGGAGTTTTTCCAATGATTCATTCCATCAACCGTAGGGACATTGCCGCCCTATGCCTGTCGATTGCCCCGCTATCGGCGTGGGCTTGTGCCACCTGCGGCTGCACCATCAATTCCGATGCCGCCATGGGCTATTCGGCGACCACGGGCTGGCGCGTGAACCTGGAGTACACCTACATCGACCAAGATGAGCTGCGGATCGGCACCCGCGCGGCGAACCCGGCCGAGGTCGTCAACAATCCGTCGAACCCGGCGCTGGGCGGCGGCGAGATCGAGAAAGACACGATCAACCGCTATGCCACCTTAGGGATCAACTACCGGCCCAATGTGGATTGGAATATCAATCTGCTGGTCCCCTATGTGGTGCGCAGCCACACCACGTACGGCACGCAGCTGCAACCCTACACGCCCGCCGAAACGGCACCTGATCAGATCAGCGGCGCGCGGGTCTCCAATCTCGGCGATGTCAAACTGATAGGCAACTACCAGGGACTGTTACCGACGCATAACCTCGGGCTGCAATTGGGGGTCAAACTGCCGACCGGCCAATACGGGACCGCGGTGGATTTTTATAACGGACCGAACTCCGGAACGCCTCTCGATGCGAGTTTGCAGGCGGGCACCGGCAGCACCGACGTGATCGTGGGCGCCTATTACTATCAGGCGGTGAGCCAGGATTTCGATCTCTTTGTGAGCGGCCAGTTCCAGTCTGCGGTTGCCTACAAACAAAATCAGCCGGGCAATGATTTTCGCCCGGGCAATTCGGCGACCTTTAGCGTCGGGCTACGCTATGAAGCCAATCCGAAATGGATGCCGCAGTTACAGCTCAACATATCCCACAAGAGCCCCGATCAGGGCGCTTTGGCCGACACGACCGACACCGTGGGTACGGTGGCCTATATAAGCCCCGGCCTCACTGTGCAAGTCGTGCACAAGCTCCATGCCTATGGCGTGTTGCAAGTGCCGGTGTACAGCAACCTGGACGGCTACCAGTTGTTCCCGCGTTGGACGGCGACCGCGGGACTCAGCTATGCGCTGTAGGGCCTCGCTAGCGGCGACGGCGGCGGTGATGTGGTTGGGACTCGCACACGCACCGGTCTCGGCCGCCGACGCCACGCCGACCATTCGGGTCCACGACGCGTGGATTCGCTGGCTACCCGCGAATCTGCCGGCGGCCGGCTACATGACGCTCGCCAACATCGGCGACAAGCCTGAGATCTTGATCGGCGCGTCGAGCCCTGATTTTGGCGAGGTCTCACTGCACGTAAACCGCCTTGAGGGCGGCAGCATCACGATGATGCCGGTGAGGCGAATCACCATCGACCCACACTCGAGCTTAAGCTTCGCCGCAACCGGCTATCATATGATGCTGATGCAGCCGAACAAGCCACTCAAGCCGGGTGATCATGTGCTGATTACACTGCAATTTGCCGGCGGCTCGTCGTTGACGGCACCGTTCGATGTGCGCAAGCCGGACTCGAGCCGCGCGGATTACCGACATGAAAGGTGAGGCATCCATGCGATCGACGCGCCGGGCCGTACTGCGCGGTGCCGCCGCGCTCAGTGTGGCGGGACTCGATGCACTGTTCGCGCCGTGGGCGCGGGCGAACGCACTGCGTGTGGGTGAACCCGCACCGCCGGCGACCCTGGTTACCCTGGATGGCCGGCGATTGGCGACAGCGGATCTACTCGGCCGCGTGGTTATCCTCACTTTTTGGGCGACTTGGTGCGGTCCGTGTCGCGAAGAATTACCGCTGCTTTCCTCCTACGCCACGCTGCATGCGGCCCGAGGCCTCACGGTGCTCGGATTCGGCTTGGATTCACCCGAAGATGACCTGCGCAAAGTACAGCAAGTGGCGCACTCATTGAGTTTCCCCGCGGGTCTGCTGGCTAATTCGAGTGCGCCGGGATATGGACGCATCTGGCGTATTCCCGTGAATTTTACCATCGACCGCCGGGGTCGGCTGATCGACAATGGCTGGAAAGACAAAGACTCGACCTGGACGGCCGAGCGCTTGGAGAGAATCGTGACTCCGCTACTCAACGATCCGGCCTAGATGACCAACTCCTCGATCAGCGCGCGATAATGCCCAAGGCTGGGCGTCTTCAATCCGGCCACCTTGCCTTGGTCGTCCCACTGCCGGACCCGCACGGCTTCCTTGTGAAAGCGCTCGGTCTCAAACTTCGCTACTTCATGCGCCGCCATGGGGCCGCCCTGCAGTTTAAGAGTGATTACCGAGGCAGGACTCAACTTGGCGAAGTATTCGGCATCGGTGGCCAAGAGATATCGCTTGGCTGGAACGTGCAGGCGCACAGGCTCCGATACGTCGGGACGAAAGCGCGTGGCGAGCCAGCGGCTGCCGATCTGCTCATGATGCGCGTCCACGGTCCAGTCGGCGATATCGCTCGGAACCTCGTCGACGAGGTGTCCGATGTCATGTAAAAGCGCGGCAACGATGAGCGCCGGCGGTGCGGCAGCGGTTTGTGCAAAGAAGGCGGCCTGCAATGCATGCTCGGTCATCGAGACGCTCTCGCCGAAATACGCGTCCGAGCCGCGCCGGTGAAAGATGGCGAGAATCTCGTCGGTGATGCTCATGAATGTGTTTCCGGGCGGAACTCGCGTCGAAGGAGGGCGGCCTCGGAGTACACGCTGTCGCGAGTCAGGTAGCAGCCGCGCAAGTGGCGCGGGTACCTCGCCGATGAAAATGCCGTGCGGCCGTGCATGGTGCGTTGATTGTTAAATACCGCGAGATCGCCGTCACGCAGACTGAATTGCAAATGAAACCGCGAATCGCGCAGCAGTGCGGCGAAGCGCCGATAAGCGGAGTAGAAGGGGCCCGCATCGCGGGCCGCGAGCCGCAGCGGTGCAATCGAGCGGCTGTTGTAATGCACGGCGCTCACTTCGCCGGTACAGGTCAACTGAATCAAAGGTCTCTCGGCGTACAGTTCCGCATCTTTGGATTGGTACCGAAACGGCACGGGTGTGCGGGTCAGGACTTGGAAGGCGTCCGGAAAGGTCGCTCGCAAGTGCTCGGCGATGGCGAAGCCGTCGCCGAACAGGCTCTCGCCACCGTCGGGAGACGCGACCAATGCATGCAGCACCTGAAACCCCGGCACCGGTTCGCGGTAGGGATTGTCCGTGTGTAATCCTAGGCCTAAGTCGGAATACGCCAGATTTTCCGGTTGCGGCACCGAGCGAACGTCGAACACCTGCCCGTAGTTGGTTTCCGAGACCCGTCCCACCAACGCTACGGCCTCGAGGATCCCGGCGTCGTTGGACGGCACATTGCTTAGGAACGCGATACCGTCTTGCAATAGCTGCGTCAGCCATCGGGCGCGCCGCGATCGATCGCTTTGCGCCTCGGAGAATGTCGCCCACGCGAAGTCGCGCGCGGCATTGAGACTTGCGCCCTCGAGCCAGCGCCTGGTCGTGAACTCCGGTCGCGGATCGGAGCGGCTCGATGCGTGTGCAAGCAACCATTCAAGTTCGAATGCCGCGGAGCGTGACTCAGTTTCCCATTCGACATTCACCGCGCCGTTGTGGGCCACCGCCGACCGAATCCGCGGATCCTCGGGCAAATCCGCGATATCGATGAGTCGCTGTCCACTGTGGGGATCGCGGTCCTCGCGCAAATTGTCGCGCAGCCACAGACTCGCATATTCGCTCAAAGTCCCATCGGCCCATTCGATGTTGAGCATGTCGGGCAGCGACCAGACTCGCTTCACTGCGGCGGGGTGGTTCACGAAAGATGCCTGCCTCTTGCGGCTTTCGCGTTTAAAATGTAGAGACAGCCGGCGCCGAGCGCCGCCAAGGCACTGACGACCGACAGAGCCACGAAGACGCCCTGCCAGCCGAAGGATACCGAGACTCGAGCGATGCTATCGCCGGCGACCACCGCACCCAGATATCCGACCCCGTCGATGATTCCCGATGAGACCGCGCCCGCCTGCTTGCCGCCGAAATCGAGCGCGAAAGCACCGCCGAGATACGAATAGGGACCGAGCAGGCAGAAGGCGATGGTGCCGATGGCAAATAGCGGCAACAGCGATCCGGTCGTACTGGAATGCATGGTCATCAAGACAAGGAGAGCCACGGCGGTGGCGCATAGGCCGACGAACATGATCAGCGAACGCCCGTTGACGCCGAGACGATCGCTAAGCCAGCCCGTCGCCAACACGGATACCGCGCCGACGCCCGGAAAAACCGAACTCATGCGCGCCGCGCTGCTCACGCTGTAACCCAGATAGTCGCGCAAATACACCGGAGTCCAAAAGTTGAAGGACTCGCGAATTATCGTGCATCCCAGGGATAGGAGGCAAACCAGCAGAAATGCGCGGCTGCGGAACAGGGGCAGCAACAGTTGGCCCACGCTTTTGGGCCGCGACTCTGAACCCGCAAATAGATTGAGCGGGTTGGGCTTCGCCTCGACGAATCCTGCATCGCGGCGCGACTCTCGCAGAAAAAAGAAATTGATGATCATGAACAAGCCGACGACCGCTGCGGCGAAGTAAAACAGGGCGCGCCAACCGTAGCCATGCTCGATCAGCATTCCCATCCATTGCCGTGCCGCCGCGTCTCCAACGAGGTAGCTGATGCTCAAAATGCCGATGATCATTCCGTAAGACGAGAAGTCGAACCATTTCGA
>PMMB01000338.1 GCA_003165495.1 Gammaproteobacteria bacterium
CGGCTGATTGACGATGCGGCCCAAGGATCCGACCAAGGTCTGGGCGTGCCGCGCGAAGTAGGCTTGAATGTTCACGACGATGTTTCGCGGCCGGCGTCAGCCACGCGCCCGTCGCCCAAGACGATGCGCCGCGCGCCGAAGTGCTCGATGAGATGCACATCGTGGGTGGCTATCACCACTGTCACACCCACTTCATTGAAGCGTTTGAACAATTTCATGATCTCTAAGCTAAGTTCCGGATCGAGATTGCCGGTGGGTTCATCGGCGATGAGCAGCGCCGGTTTCGCCACCACCGCGCGCGCAATGCCCACGCGCTGCTGTTCGCCCGTGGAGAGTTCCAGGGGAAGATTTTTCTCCTTGTCGAGCAAGCCGACTTGATCGAGGGCCGCGCGCACGCGCTTGTCGATCTCGCGCTTCGGCACCCCGGCGATGATCAGCGGCAGCGCCACATTGTCCGCCACCGGCCGGTCGTGCAGCAGCTTGTGATCTTGAAATACGACGCCCAGCCTGCGGCGAAACTGCGGGATGCCGCGCGGCTTTATCCCTGAGGTATTTTGGTTGTCGATGAATACCTGGCCGCGCGTGGGGCGTTCGATGAGCGCGATCAATTTCAAAATACTGCTCTTGCCCGCGCCGGAGTGGCCCGTCAAAAAAACCAATTCGCCGTTGTCGATCTTGAACGACACGCCGGCCAGGGCCTCGCGGCCGTTGGCGTAGCGCTTGTGGACTTGGTCGAAACGAATCATGCGTTGGCGCCGCCGGGACCGGATTTCAACAGGGCCGATACGAATTCCGACGCGTTGAATACGCCGAAATCCTGGGTGTCCTCGCCCACGCCAACGAAGCGGATGGGAATTTTCAGTTTTTGGGCGATGGCGAGGACCACGCCGCCCTTCGCGGTGCCGTCCAGCTTGGTGATGACGAGGCCGGTCACTCCCAATCCCTTGTTGAATTCTTCGGCCTGCGCGACCGCATTCTGGCCAATCGTGCCGTCGAGCACCAACAGCACTTCATGCGGCGCGCCGGGATCCAAGCGGGCGAGTACGCGCCTGACTTTCTTGAGTTCATCCATCAGGTGGGTCTGGGTGTGCAGACGTCCCGCGGTGTCGGCGATCAAGACGTCGATGTTGCGCGCGCGCGCGGCCTGAAGGCCGTCGAAGATGACGGCGGCGGGTTCCGCGCCGCCTTGGCTAGCGATGATCGGCACCTTGTTGCGCTCGGCCCAAACCTGCAATTGTTCGCGCGCTGCCGCGCGAAAGGTATCGCCGGCAGCCAGCATGACGCTGTGTCCATCGGCTATGAGCCGGTGCGCCAATTTACCGATGGTCGTGGTCTTGCCGGCGCCGTTGATTCCCACCACCAGAATGACATAGGGCTTGATGTTGGGATCGATCGCGAGAGGCGTTTCCACGGGCTTCAAGATATCGAACATGGCGTCGTGCAAGGCCTCGAGCAGCGCATCCACGTCGTTGAGTTCCTTGCGCGCCACGCGCTTGCGCAGCTCCTCGAGAATCCGGCCGGTGGCCTCGGCACCCACGTCGGCAGTGATCAGGCGCGTCTCGAGCTCATCCAGGATCTCGGCATCGATCTTGCGTCCGGGCAAAAGTTCGCTGAGGTCGGCGGTGAGCCAGGAGGGACCCTGGTTCAACTTGGCGCGCAGGCGCTTGAAAAACCCGCGAGCTTTCGGGGTATCGGCTTCGTTCGTCATGGGAGGGTATGATACCGGGAGTGACTACTTTCAAGACGGAATCGAACGCCTCGGGCGGCCGCAATTCAGTGCGGATCATCGGCGGCGGTTGGCGCGGTCGACGCGTCAGTTTCCCGGATCTTCCCGGCCTTAGACCCACACCCGATCGGGTGCGCGAGACCTTGTTCAATTGGCTGCAGCACGCCATCGCGGGCGCTCGCTGCCTCGATTTGTTTGCCGGCTCCGGTGCGCTTGGACTCGAGGCCCTTTCCCGTGGCGCGAAGGAGCTGGTGTTCGTCGAGCAGGCCGTCGCCGCATCGCGCGCCCTGCAGGAGCAACTGATCCGCTTGGGCGGCGGCGGCAAGGCCCGAGTCGTAGAAATGGGCGCCGCGCGATATCTGCGTTCTTCTCCGCAGGCATTCGACATCGTATTTTTGGATCCGCCGTTCGGGCGGGGTGCCTTGGCGGAATATGTTCCCCTGCTGGATGCGGGCCAGTGGCTCGAGGAGGGAGCGCTGGTGTACCTGGAAAACGAGAAGCTGGACGGTGTTCCGGTGTTGCCCGCTCATTGGGAGCTTCTCAAATCGAAGTCGGCGGGCGTGGTGGGGTATCATTTGGCGCGCGTCAACGCGCGGGCCTGAAATGAATGCATAAACGAACAGCGGTCTACCCGGGTACCTTCGATCCGATCACCAACGGTCATCATGACTTGGTGCGGCGGGCGGCCAGTATTTTCGATCGCTTGGTGGTTGCGATCGCGGCCAATCCGAACAAGGCGCCGATGTTCAGCCTGGAACAACGGGTCGACATGGCCCGCCGGGTGCTCAGCGACGTGCACAATGTCGAGGTGAAGGGTTATGTGGGTCTGACGACCGACTTCGCGCGGCAGAACGGCTTGGCCGTGATCGTGCGCGGCCTGCGCGCCGTGTCGGACTTCGAATTTGAATTCCAATTGGCCAATATGAGCCGCCACCTCACGCCTGAAATAGAGTCCGTGTTCATGACGCCGCAAGAGCAATACACATTCATTTCCTCGACTCTGGTGCGCGAAATCGCGGTGTTGGGCGGTAATGTGTCCGAATTCGTGCATCCGATCGTCGAGATCGAGCTCAAACGGCATCGCAAGCTTTGATCGAGTCATCATTCGCACCGCGCCGCGCGCGGCAGTTATCCGGCTTCGCATTGTCGATCATCGCGATCATCGCCGCGGCACCGGCTGCGCTCGCCGATGAAGCCGCGGCCCCACCGCACGCGAAACCGTTAGGAATAGCGCGCGGTCCGCTGCCTGCGCGCATCGCGGTTGCGCACAAGGCGGCAATCGCCAGCGCCTATCCACTCGCGAGCCAAGCGGGGCAGGAAATTCTCGCGGCGGGCGGCAACGCCTTCGACGCGGCGGTCGCCGTGTCGGCGGCACTCGCGGTGGTCGAACCCAGCAGTTCCGGCCTCGGCGGCGGCGGTTTCTATTTATTGCATCGGCAATCCGACGGCTACGAAACCATGCTCGATGCGCGCGAAAAGGCGCCGGGCGCCGCGTCGCGCGATATGTACTTGGATAAGGCCGGCAATGCGATCGACAACGCGTCGATTGCCGGAGCACTGGCGGCAGCGATTCCAGGCGAACCTGCGGCGTTCGAGTACTTGGCGCGCAAATACGGCAAGCTATCCTTAAAGCAAAGCTTGCAGCCCGCGATTCGCTTAGGCCGCGACGGCTTTCCGCTGTACGCGCGCCTGCAGGGCGGCATTCGCTACAAGCAGAAGATCTTGGCGCGTTCTGCGGATGCGGCGAAGGCCTTCTTGACCGCGGACGGCGGCGTTCCGGAAGTTGGCGCCGTCATCAAGCAGCCGGATTTGGCGAATACCCTCGAGGCCATTGCCAATCAAGGCGCCAATGGTTTCTACGCGGGCCGGGTCGCAGCGGCTCTGGTGGCCGGCGTGCGCGCGGACGGCGGCATTTGGACGCTGCAGGATCTTGCGGCATACCGGGTCGTGGAGCGCAGACCGCTCATCGGCGAATATCATGGCGCACGCATCGTGTCGGCCTCGCCGCCCTCGTCGGGCGGCATCGCGGTACTGGACGCGCTCAATATATTGTCCGGTTTCGATCTGCACCGTTTCGATTCCGCCACCGCTAAGCACCTGGTGATCGAAGCCATGCGCCGCGCCTACCGCGACCGGGCGATTTACTTGGGTGATCCGGACTTCGTCAAAATGCCGCTTGCGCAGCTTTCGAGTCCGGACTACGCGGCGGGGCAACGCAGCAGCATACGCACCGACAAAGCCATGCCGTCCAGCATGTTGCCGGGCATCGAATCAGAACCGGTCGGCATGCAAACCACGCACTTTTCCGTTCTGGATGCCGACGGCAACCGCGTAGCGGCCACGATCTCGATCAACCTGTTTTTCGGCTCGGGCTACATGGCGCCGAAGACAGGAGTGCTGCTCAACAACACCATGGATGATTTCTCCATCAAGCCCGGCAGGCCAAACGAATTCGGACTGGTGGGCGCCACGGCCAATGCAATTGCGCCGAATAAGCGCAGCCTTTCCAGCATGGCGCCCACCTTCGTCGAGACGCCGAAGGGCTTGATGATCGTGGGCTCGCCCGGCGGCAGCTACATCATCAGCATGGTGCTGCTGGGGGCGCTCAATTATCTGGATGGGATGAACGCAGCGGACATCGTGAGATACCCGCACTACCACCATCAATACTTGCCCGATGTAGTCGACTACGAAGCGGGCGCGCTGACCGACGCCGAAATCAAAGAGCTGCAGGCCATGGGACATACGCTCAAGGTGTCCGGCCGGCAGTGGGGCAATATGCAGGTCATCACCTGGGATTTCGCCACCGGCAAGGTGGAAGCGGCATCCGATCCCCGCGGCGAGGGCGAGGGACTGGTGTACTAG
>PMMB01000233.1:0-2984 GCA_003165495.1 Gammaproteobacteria bacterium
GCGAGCAAGGAGCCCGAGGACAGCTCCCATGTGTAAGTCGCGTTGCCGGATACGGTCCAGGCCGGCGCATTGAGTGGGCGATTTTCGTCGGCGACGTTTACTGTCGCGACGCTGGGTCCACAACCGGGCGCGGCCGTAAAGACGCTGCAGGGGATCAGATAATCCTTGTAGTAGGAGTCCAAGTAGCCGACGTTGAGCGCGAAAGTCAGCGGCTTGATCGGCCGCCACACGGACTCGATCTCCAGCCCCTCGTTGATCTGCTTACCTGCATTGAGCACCGCGGTGAGATTCGTCGGCGTACCCAGGTAGTCGACGAACTGCTGCACGCCGATTTGCGCGTTCTTGTAGGGATCGTAGAACGCCGTCAGATTGAGCAGCAGCGTGTCGTCGAAGAGCGTCGACTTGATGCCCACTTCGTAGTTGTCGGCGGTCTCCGAGTTGTAGCCGTTCTGCGTCTGCGGGTAGACCGCCGCGTTGCCGCGCATATCGAATCCGCCGCTCTTGAAGCCCCGGCTATAGCTCACGTAGGTCATCACATGGTCGGTCCAGTGGTAGTCCAGGCCAAGACGCGGCGTGATGTTCACGAAGGCGCGGGTGTTGGTGTAGTTGGTCACCACGCCNNTTGAGTCGGCGCGAAGCTCGCGTAGTCGGCTTGGTACACGCTGGCGGTCTTTTGGTCCTCGTTCCAGCGCACCCCGGCATCGAGGTTCAGCCGATCGGTCAGCTTCCAGGCGGTATCGCCGTAGACAGCCGAACTCTTGGTCAGCACACAGCCCTTGACGAGCTCAGTGATATACAGATCGAACGCGGGGATGCCCAGCAAATTGAGTGTGCCGATCGACGCGTTATACGAGCCGCAGGCCGTACTGTCCATGTAGAACACACCGCCAACGGCCTTGACCCGGTCGTTGGTAAAGGTCAGTTGCCCCTCGCCCGAGGATTGTTGATCGTGGTACGCACCCGGTACCTGGAACAGATTCGCGTCGAGTTCGTCGAAATCGATGAACTGCTGGCTCCTGCCTTGAATGTATGCGCCGACGATCTTCAAACCCAGCTGATCGGTCAAGCTCTGAGTGTAGGTCGCCGATTCGCCGCTGCGGTGGGTATAGTCCTTGTTGACCGGCATATCCGTGCGTGTGTCGAACGGGTCGCTCAACTGCGGCGCCAGGTAGTTGCTGAGCCGCTGTCCGCCTGAGGCATTGGAATTATCCAGCGTGTCCTCGGCGATGATCTTGAGCTTCGAACTCTCGCCCCACTTGATGGTGAGATTGGCGCGCCCCGAGAACACGTCTTTGTTCGAAACATCCTGGCCTATGGAGTTGTAGGGGCTCGCCGGATATCCCGGCTGCGCGACCACGTGGCCGTAGCCGTCGTGCTGCAGTTCCGCAAGCGCAAGACCAAAGTAAACGTGGTCGTCAATCACCGGGGTCGAGAAGCTGAGTTTTTCGTCGCGCTCACCGTAATTGCCGCCGGTGACCGACGCAGTCAGGGTCGCCGGTCCGTCGATCTCGCGGGTCACGTACTTGATCGCGCCTGCAATGGTGTTCTTGCCATACAGCGTGCCCTGGGGACCGCGCAGGATTTCGAGATCCTGCACGTCGATCACGTCGAGCAGCGCCGTCTGCGGCCGCGCCAGATACACATCGTCGATGTAAACGCCGACGCCGGGTTCGAATCCCCACAACGGATCGCTCTGGCCCACCCCGCGAATATAAACATTGATCGTACTGCTGGTCGCCCGATCCGCGGAGATCTTGAAGTTCGGCACGAAACTGTTCAGGTCCTCGAGGTTCGTGATGGCCTGCGTCTGGATGGTAGCGGCGCTGAGCGCGGTGACCGCGAGCGGAACGCTCTGCAAATCCTCCGAGTAGCGCCGCGCCGTGACCACCACCTCTTGAAGAGCGCCGGTGTCGGCAGCCGTCTGCGCGCGAGCCGTCGGAAGCTGCAGCGACAGTGCGGTGAAGAGCGCCGCCGCCGTTGCCTTGGCAAGAAAATTCGTATTAGTTTTGGTCATGATCACTCCCCGAAAGTCGGACGGTCCTCGTTGGGCGCCGCCCTTTTATTTGCTGCGTGAAGCAGTTTATTGTCGCAACGCCCTCAACGGCCGTTGAGCAAGTATTCAACGACCGTTGAGGAATAGTCAAGAGGCGCGAGGCGGGGCGTTGCAGTGCGCTGGCCAACACGGGAGAATGAGGCCGATGGTCGTTGTGCGCCGCAAGATAACAAGAAAGAGGACGGGGACAAAACCGGGAAAGGAACGGATCCTGGACGCAGCGGAGCGTCTATTTGCGCGCCACGGCTTCTACGGAATTTCGGTCCGCGACATCACTGAAGCGGCGGGCGTCGATGTCGCTCTCGTCAGTTACCATTTCGGCGGCAAACGCGAACTGTTCACGGCCGTGTTCCAGCGCCGCGCCGAGCTCCTGAACCCTGAGCGGCTCGCCATGTTGGAGGAGGTGCGGCGCGCGGCGTTACCCGGTGTGCCGACGTTGGAGGACATCGTCAACGCCTTCACCTATCCCCTGTTGGAACGCTCGGCACGAGGCGGTCCGGGATGGAAGAGCTACTTCGCTTTAGTCGCGCAGGTCAATAATTCTCCGGAATGGGCGCCCGTGCTGATGACGCAGCATTTTGATCCGCTCGTCGAGAAATTCATCGCCGTATTGCGCGAAGCGTTGCCGGGCTGCTCGGCGCGCGAAGTTTACTGGGGCTATCAATTTCTAACCGGGGCGTTGACCCTGACCTTTGCCGAAACCGGGCGCATCGACACCTTATCGAGCGGGCTGTGCAAGTCATCGGATCTGGACAGCGTCCATGAGCGGCTGGCGCCGTACGTCGCCGCCGGCTTTCGGGCGTTGTGCGCCCGCGCAAACTCTGCCGAACCGGCCTTGCCGAAATCGGCGCGGGCAGCTATTTCCGCCAAATCGGCCAAACGGCGCTAGTGAGCGGTACGTGATCGGATTGCTGCAGCGCGTTGTGGAAGC
>PMMB01000233.1:3000-4268 GCA_003165495.1 Gammaproteobacteria bacterium
CCGACGGCGAACCATCCGCCCTGCGGCTACTCGATCGTCTGCTTCAATACCGAGTATTCGCGGACGAGACCGGAAAAATGAATTTGAGCTTGACGCAAACCCAGGGCGAATTGCTGCTGGTGCCGCAATTCACCTTGGCTGCGGATACGCACAAGGGCTCAAGACCCGGCTTCTCGACCGCGGCCCCTAGGGATCTGGGGCGGCAGCTGTTCGACACGTTGGTACAGGCGGCTCGTGCCCGGCACGGTCGCGTCGAAACCGGGGTATTCGGCGCCCATATGCGGGTTTCGCTGACCAACGACGGGCCTGTCACCTTTTGGCTGGAGAGCTAATTTCACGCGAAATCTCAAATGCGACCGAACACGCATCGATGCTGCATGGTCCAATGTCATGATCTGTTTAGCGTATTATTGACGGCTACTTAAGGCTACCTCGCGATCGGAGAAGCGACATGTTCGATACGAAAATGCTACTGGTCATTTTGGTCATCGCCTTGGTGATATTCGGCACCAAGCGCTTGCGCAGCATCGGTACGGACCTGGGCGCGGCGGTCAAGGGCTTCAAGCAAGCCATGAGCGACGGCGAATCGGAAGAAAAGGTGAAGCAGCTCAAGCAGGAAAAAGACGCGGACTTCGACGCCGGCGCACCGCCGCGCGAGGCCGAGGTCAAGGCGCCCCCGAAAACCAACGCTTGATGCCGCATGCTTGATGTTGGGTTCTCGGAGATACTGCTCACTTCGGCCATAGCACTCATTGTGTTGGGACCGGAGCGACTGCCCAAGGTTGCGCGCCAGGTCGGCAACTGGATGGGGCGTGCACGCGCCATGGCGCGCCAATTGAGCGAGCAATTGGAACGCGAAGTCAGCGCGGAAGAATTGCTGAAGACGCAAAGCAAGCCGAGCCCCGGCGCGGACGCGGCAAATGTCAGCGCGAACCCACCCGCATTCGATCCCACATACACACCGTCCATTGCGCCGCCACCCGCGAGCGCGCCTGAGCCGGTTTATGGACTTGACGCCGCTTCCACCACCGCGGCAGCCATGCATGCATCCGATCCGCACGTAGCCGATCCGCGCGCCGCGACGACCGATACCAAACCGCCCCATGAGTGAGACCGGTGAACCGGGCGACCTCGCCGAAGGTACTCTGATCTCGCACTTGTTGGAGCTGCGCGATCGCTTGCTCAAAGCGATGTTGGCGGTCGGTATTTGCTTCATTCCCTGCGCGATCTACATGAACCAGTTGTTCACGTTCGTCGCAGATCCCTTG
>PMMB01000052.1:0-2637 GCA_003165495.1 Gammaproteobacteria bacterium
GCGAGTCCGGACACGATGGGAGCGCCGTAGCCCCCCGCCCCCACCAAGGCGGCCAGCGTCGCCGTCCCAATGCTCACGATGGTCGCGGTTTTTATTCCCGCCAACAGCGTCGGACTCGCGAGCGGCAGCACCACTCGGAAAAGAACCTGCCTGCGGTTCAAGCCGAACGCGCGCGCATTCTCCACATGTATCGGGTTCACGGCACGAATGCCGGTGAAAGTGTTGAGCACCACCGGCAATAGGCTGTACAGACACAGCGCAGCCAAGGCGGGCTTCGTGCCTACGCCAAATACCGGAATGAGAAAGCACAACAGCGCGAGCGATGGCACCGTCTGAATCACGGCGCTCGACAACAAGATCGCTTGACCGGCGGCGTGGAAGCGCACTGCCGCCACGCCCAACGGGATGCCGACGAGCACTGAAAATAGCAGCGACACTCCGACCAGCCACAGATGTTCTTTCGTGCGGCGTGCAACCTCGTGCAGCCATCCCTTCGAATCCGGCGTTTCGGACCCCAAAAATTGCGCGGCAATTTTCTCAAAGCCGATTTTTTGAATGTCGGCCTGCGCATTCATATCGAGCATGGCATGTTCGCTGATCTTGCCTTCGAGTCCCAGAAGGGCCTGCCATTCGCGCGGATGCTTTTCCACAAAAGACTTTCTGGCGACCCAAACCGCCTGATAAACGGGAAAATAATCGTGATCGTCTTTGAGCAATCGCAAATGGAGCTTTTCTATTTTTGCATCCGTCGAATAGACATCAATCAGATCGACGGCATTTTGATCGATCGCCTGAAAGCTCAAGGAATGTTCCATGCGATTGATTTTTTGCGGGCTGAATTTCAGATGGTAGCTGTCGACCAATCCGGGATATCCATCCTTTCGATCCATGAATTCGTAGCTGAAGGCCGCTTTGATTGCGGATTCGATCGGAATCAAATCGCCGATCGAGTGCAGGTCGTGCATTTGCGCAAAGTCTTCTTTCACGGCAAGTGCGTAGGTATCGTTGAATCCGAGAGACCCGGACATGGTGAGACCCAATCCCGACAGGGCCTGCCGAATCTCATCGAGAGACTTCAAATCCGGCCGCTTCAGAATGGCCTCCGCCAGGGTTCCCGTGTAATCCGGGTACACGTCGATGGCACCGCTCTTCAATGCCTCGAATAAAATGCCGGTGCTTCCCATCCCGAGCTTGCGTGTGACCGGCACATGCGATGAGGACTCGATGGTTTGCGCCGCCATCTCGCCCAATACATAGCTCTCGGTGAAAATCTTGCCGCCGATCACGATGGTGTCCGCCGCAAATGAGGCGCAAGACACTAGAGTTCCGAAGAAAACCGCGATGATCGACCCACGTTTCATCGCAATTCACCCGCGTCGGGCAAAGTTCGCTGCGCATTGATGAACTGAGTGACGAACGGATTGGCGGGTTGAAGCAGCAGGTCACGGTAAGTCCCGGTCTGCACTATTCTTCCCTCGTGGAGCATCGTAATTTGTTCTGCGAGAAAGACGGCTTCACCGAGATCGTGGGTGACCAAAAGCACGGTTTTTCCGAGCCTTTGGAAAATCGATTTCAATTCTTGCTGCAAACTCCGCCGAATGAGCGGATCCAATGCGGCCATCGGTTCGTCCAGCAACATCACGGCCGGATCCATCATTGCCGCACGCATGATGGAGACTCTCTGTTTCTGGCCGCCGCTCATCTCACGAGGAAAGTGCGTGAGAATTTCCGGATCCAAGTCCACGACTTTGCGCAATTCTTCGACGCGGTCGTCGATTCGAGACCTACGCCACCCGCGCAACTTCGCGATCAAAGCGATGTTGTTTTTTCCCGTGATGTGGGGAAAGAGCCCGCCATCTTGGGGAACGTATCCAATACGGTCGGCCCATTCGACTTGCGTGAACGAAAGCAGCGCTTGATCGTTGATCTTGACGTAACCCTTGTCGAAGGGAATCAATCCCAGCGTAATCCGCAACAGAGTGGTTTTTCCGGAGCCGCTCGAACCAATCAACGCGTGAGTGACGCCTTTGGGAACAGTGAGGTTCACGTCCGCGAGGACGGATCTATCCTCGAAGGTCTTATAGATATTCTGCAGCTCGAGCATGACGGTACGGTAAACGCATCCTACGATGCCGGAGCGACGGCGGTGCCCCGGTACGGAGCGGTAGCGAGCGCGGGTTCCATGCCTACTCCCAAGTCTAGGGTTGAGCAGCGACGACGGCGATTTCAATCTTGAATTCGGCGGATGCCAGGTGAGAACTCACGACCGTGGCACGTGCGGGAGTTTCGCCCGGAACCACCCACGACTGCCATACGCTGTTCATTTCCGCGAAGGTATGCATGTCCGTGAGCCAGATGGTGGCCGCCAACAACCTGCTCTTGTCGGTGTTTGCTTCCGCCAGCAGAGCGTCGATCGATGCGAGTATCTCGCGCGTTTGGACGGCGACGCTGGTGCCGGCGGCAACTTGTCCCGCCAAGTATACGGTCTTATTGTGTATCACCGCCTGCGACATACGTGGGCCGGTTTGAATGCGTTGGATCGTCATGGTCCCTCCATCGGGTTGCTTGTGCTGCCAGCGTATACCGGCTATACGATCGATTCGCGATCATAGCAAGCGCTCTGACGCGATGGAGGGG
>PMMB01000052.1:2662-11758 GCA_003165495.1 Gammaproteobacteria bacterium
GCTTGTGCCCGCGCACTCGCCGAGGCCGGAGTCTCATTGGTCATCAATGGGCGTAACCGCACGCTGCTCGATCAAACGGCCGGGGAAATTCGACTAGCCACCGGGGCGGAAGTGACACCAGTGGTCGCCGACGTGTCGACCGTGGAAGGGCAGCGCGCGCTGCTTGCGGCCTGCCCGACGCCCGACATCCTGATCAACAACAACGGCGGGCCGCCGTTTCGGGATTTTCGCGAACTGGATCGGCAGGCCATGCTGACCGGCGTCACGATGAACATGGTGACGCCCATCGAGCTCATTCAAAGAGTCATCGATGCCATGGCGGCACGCGGATTCGGCAGAATCGTGAATATCACCTCCATCAGCGTCAAGATGCCCGTCGCGGGATTGGATCTGTCGAGCGCGGCGCGAGCCGGCCTCACGGCTTTCGTGGCCGGGGTCGCCCGCACGGTCGCCGACAAGAACATCACCATCAACAATCTTCTGCCGGGAAATTTCGACACGCAGCGCTTGCGCAACGGCTTTGCGGCCGCCTCCAAGAAAACCGGGAAACCGGAGTCAGCAATAGCGGCGCAGGCCATGGCGGAGATTCCCGCCAAGCGTTTCGGCACTCCCACGGAGTTCGGACAAACCTGTGCTTTTTTGTGCAGCGTCCATGCCGCGTACATCACCGGTCAGAACATTCTGCTGGACGGTGGAGTCTATCCGGCGGCGTTTTGAGTCGGCGCCGGCCGGGACTTCGCGCTGGGGTCGTTTACAGCGAATCGAATTCCTTCTGTGTGAGCATCCGCCACTGACCCTTCGCCAATGCGCCCAGCGACAGCGAGCCTATCGCCACGCGAACCAGCCGCAGTACTGACACATCGAGAGCTTCCAGCAATCTGCGTATCTGCCGGTTGCGGCCCTCGTCGAGCACGATCTCCAGCCAGGCATTTTTTTCCCCGCTGCGCAGGCAGCGGGCGGATCGAGCCTTCAGGCGCTCGCCATTCGATACCGCACCGCGCTCGAGATCCGCCAGCAACGTGGCGCCCGGCAATTTATCGATCTGCACGTGGTAGGTCTTCGGTGGGCCGGAGCTCGGGTCGGTGATGCGAGCGGCCCATGCGGGGTCATTGCTGAACAACAGCAGACCCTCGCTGGCTTTGTCGAGCCGACCGACCGGCGCCAGCCACGGCAGTGCCGCGTCCGCGAAACAGCTATACACCGTGGCACGGCCCCGCTCGTCCTTCGTCGTCGCAACCAAGCCACGCGGTTTGTTCAACATCAGGACCAGTCGTTCCGCCGATTGAGTCTCTCGACCGTCAATCTCGATGCGGTCGAGGCCCTGTCGCACCGGATGTTCCGCGTCGCGCACCAAGCGGCCGTTGACGCGGACTCGCCCCTCGCGCGCCCACTCTGCGGCCTGGGTGCGCGAGCCCAATCCCAGTTTTGAGATCACCCTGGACACGCCATGACGCGGCACTATCGATACCCGGCGGCGTGGCGGCTTACTCGTCATCGGTTAACGGCCCGTCACTTAATGCGCCGAGAACGCTCCCGCCGCACCCGGAAAGACCACCGGACTCTCAAAGCCATCCGCTGAAACGCTGGCGACGCCGAAGGCGAAATCGTCGATCGCAATATTCGCGAGCGTCAGAGTGTCGCTGTTGCCGGCATCGCGCGAATGCGTCCAAAGCGGCTCAGTCGTGTCGCGCCAACGAACGCGGTATCCCGCCGCCGGCGGCCCCGGCGCCGCCGTCCACGACAGCTGGGTGTCCGGCGTCACCGCGCCGGCGACCTTGACGTTCGCGGGCGGCGGCGGCGCTGAGGCCATCGACGCGGCGGCGAGCGCATTGGTGGCGGTGACCTTGGCGAGATAGGCGAAATCGAGATTCGCGATGGTATCGCCGTATTCCACACCGCTCTCGGTGCGTAAATCCTGATGCTGGTGCCGATAGTTCTCGGCGTTTTCGGTGAAGCGCACCGCCGGGAAACCGAGCGCGTTGAATGCCGAATGATCCCCGCCGCGGCCGAAGCGGTCGAGACGATACACCAGCGCCACATTCCAATTGGGCATATAGCTTTCGGCAACAACTTTCGCGTAGCGCGCCACGTTGCGCGAAGCCGAATCGTTCTCGCCGCCCTCGAAACGCCGCTGTTTGGCGTCCTCGGCAGTTTCAGTGTCGCGGGTGCCTTCGGAGAACAAACGCAGGCGCGTATTGTCCACGACTCCGTTCTGCCCGCGCATCGCGCCGACGATATCGTTGTTAAGATCCGCCTCGACCCGCCAGCCCTGCGCCTTCGCATAGTCGGCGAGCACCTTGCCGCCGTACAGGCCCTGCTCCTCGCCCGAGAGCACGCCGTAGACAATGGTTGCCGGAAACTTGTAGCGGCTCAAGATCCGAGCGGCCTCGATCACCGCGGCGACTCCCGAGGCATCGTCGTCGGCGCCCGGCGCATCGGCGGTCGCATTCATGGGATCGGTGACGCGTGAATCGATGTGCCCGGTCAACACGATGACCCGTTCGGGATCGGTCGTGCCTTTCTGAATCGCGACGACGTCAACGATCTCGGCCGGCTTCGGCACGCGCGTGCCGGTAACAGTCTGTGCCGGCGTCACGATGGTGAGACATCCGCCGCAGTCGCGTCCGATCTGCTCGAATCGAGACTGCGCCCAGCGGCGCGCGGCGCCGATGCCGCGCTTTGGCGACGCGGTATCCGACAGGGTGTGGCGCGTACCGAAGCCGACCAGCGCCTGAACCGTGGCCTGCAACTGCGCGGGATCCGGCGAGCCTGCGATTTCCCGCAGAATCGGTTGCTCGGCCGCCGCCGCGGCACAGGCCGTCGCACACAGCATCGCGACCCCGCAAGTCATCGTACCGTACGAGTAAATTCCCATCTCTTTCCTTTGTTGTCCGCAACCTTATGGCGTGTGGCGCCGAAATTCTAACGTGTCGCCGGCCGGGTTGTCCGGAAACCGGCAGCCCTCGTGAGTCCGCTCGCCGCGCGACCGACCAGCGGTGTAGCATGGGCCGTTTCACGCACAGCCACAGGCTTGAGGGTACGACATGCAACAAGACGGTACTCGCACCGGTCTGCAACTTCGCTCGCTCGTCAAAAACAACGGCGACCTGGAATTGTCGCTGACCAGCGTGCCCATCCCCGTCCCGGCGGCCAACGAGGTGCTCGTGCGCGTCGAGGCGGCGCCCATTAATCCGTCGGATCTTGGCTTACTCTTCGCCGGAGCTGACGTGACCAAAGCCAGCCGGCTCGGCACGAAAGATCGTCCCCTGGTGGCGGCCCGCATTCCGGACGCTGCGCTGAAAAGCATGGTGGCCCGCGTCGGCGTGTCCATGCCGGTCGGCAACGAGGGCGCGGGTGTCGTCATCGAGGCCGGTTCGTCCGCGGCGGCGCAGGCTCTGCTGGGTAAGACCGTCGCCGCGCTCGGCGGCGCGATGTACTCGCAATATCGCTGCGTTCCGCTCGAGCAATGTCTGGAACTGCCGGTGGGCGCAACGCCGGCCGATGGCGCTTCGTCCTTTGTCAATCCGCTTACGGCACTCGGCATGGTCGAGACCATGCGCAGTGAAGGCCACACGGCATTGGTGCATACCGCGGCCGCCTCCAACCTCGGCCGGATGCTCAATCGGATTTGNNCCTTCGTTCAGGATCTCATCGAGGCATTGAGCGCTACCGGCGCGACGATTGCCTTCGATGCCATCGGCGGCGGCAAGCTCGCCGGCCAGATTCTCATGTGCATGGAGGCAGCCATCCTCAAGAAGGCCACGCAATACAGCCGCTACGGCTCCGCGATTCATAAGCAGGTCTACGTCTACGGGGGTCTGGGTCAGGGGCCGATCGAACTCAATCGCAATTTCGGCATGGCATGGGGAGTCGGCGGCTGGTTGGTCACGCCCTTTCTGCAAAAGATCGGGGCCGCCGCCACCCAGAGGCTCAAGCAGCGCGTTGCTGCGGAACTAAAAACGACTTTCGCCAGCAGCTACGCCGGCGAGGTATCGCTCGTTGAAGCGCTGGACCTCAAGACTATCGCGGTCTACAGCCGAAGCGCGACGGGTCAAAAGTATCTGATTAACCCGAACAAGGATGTCGGAGGGGCTCCCTCGGCCATGTGAGGCACCGCTCGCGGGGTTAAGTTCAATTTGAGCGCATCGCCGCCGTAGGGGAACCTCTGGATTCCCTTAACATCCAAGGGAATCGTCGGTCATTACCGATCACACAAACCTGTCTACGAGGATTTAAGGCTAATGAATCAAAAACCTGCGGCGATCCAGGAAACGCGCCCGATGCCGGTCGAATCCGACGCCGCCATGCGCGCCGCGCGCGAGACCGTCCTGGAGAACTCGACTTGGGTTGGTCCGCTGCAAACGGAGATGGCGCGCGTCATCGTGGGGCAGAAGCATTTACTGGACCGGCTGTTGGTCGCGCTCCTCACCAACGGCCACGTCCTGTTGGAAGGCGTGCCCGGATTAGCCAAAACTCTGGCGCTGAAAACCTTGGCCAGCGGCATTGCCGTGCGCTTCAAGAGGCTGCAATTCACGCCGGACATGCTGCCGGCCGACATCGTCGGCACCATGATCTACAACCCTCAGGATGGCGCCTTTCGTACGAAGCACGGGCCGATTTTCAGCAATCTCATTCTGGCGGATGAGATCAATCGCGCGCCGGCGAAGGTGCAGAGCGCGCTCTTAGAGGCGATGCAGGAACGCCAAGTGACCATCGGCGATGAGACCTACCCATTGCCCAATCCGTTTCTGGTTCTGGCGACGCAGAACCCGCTCGAACAGGAAGGCACCTATCCGCTGCCGGAAGCGCAGATCGATCGATTCATGATGAAGGTGGTGGTCACCTATCCCAACCGCACCGAAGAGCGCGCCATTTTGGACGCGATGGCAACCTCGGAAGCCTTGCCGAGCGTTCGAGCCGTTGTAACCGCCCAGCAGATCCTGAACGCTCGTCATGTCGTCAACGCGCTCTACGTGGACGACAAAATCAGGGACTACATCGTGGACCTCGTGCTCGCAACGCGTCCGCCGATTGCAACGTCCTTGAACCTCAATGGTTATATCCAAACCGGGGCCTCACCGCGGGCGACGATCAACTTGACGCTCGCCGCGCGCGCCATCGCTTTTCTCAGCGGCCGCCACTATGTGACCCCGCAGGACGTCAAGACGATCGCCATGGATGTGCTGCGTCACCGTGTATCCGTGACTTACGAAGCAGAGGCCGAAAACATCACCTCCGAGGACGTGATACACAAAATTCTCGACGCCCTCCCGGTGCCCTGATCACCCATGCCGGCTGACACCACCAAATCCACTAAAGCCATCATGAGCGGCATGCGGCAATTGGAGATCCGCACGCGCCGCATGGTCAACGACAGCCTTGCCGGGGAATACCATTCGGTGTTCAAAGGCCGCGGCATGGACTTCGACGAGGTACGCGAATACAGCCCCGGCGATGAAGTGCGAACCATCGACTGGAATGTCACGGCGCGCGCCGGGCGGCCCTTCGTCAAGAAGTTCACCGAGGAGCGCGAACTCACGATTCTATTGTTGGTGGACATCAGCGCCTCGGGAAATTTCGGCTCGGCACACTTGAGTAAACGCGATCTCGCCGCCGAGCTTGCCAGCGTTCTGGCCTTTTCCGCGATCCGCAATAGCGACAAGGTCGGATTGCTTCTCTACACCGATCGCGTCGAGCGCTACCTGCCGCCCAAGAAGGGCCGACGGCATGTGCTGCGCGTCGTGCGAGATATCCTCTACCACACACCCGAGGGCCGGGGTACCGACAGCGTGAAGGCGCTCGATGTCGCCAATCATGTTCTGCATCGCCGCGCCATCGTATTCCTGATATCCGATTTCCAATCGCCGCGCGATCCGGTTGGTGTTCGTGTTGATTTACGTCGCGCCATGCGTCAGACCAATAGACGTCACGACCTCATCGCCGTGCAGGTCGGGGACCCGCGCGAGAAGGAACTTCCCAACGTCGGGGTTCTCGCGCTGGAAGACGCGGAAACCGGAGAGATCATCGAACTCGACACTGCGAACCCCGCCGTGCGCAAGCGCTTCAACGAGTTGTCTATTGAACGGGCGCGACGCATGGTGAACGATTTTCGCTCCGAGGGCGTCGACACATTGGAGCTCAAAACCGATTCGCCCTATATGCCTGCCCTACAGCGATTCTTCAAAACCCGCGAGCGCAGACGCGTATGAGCAGGCGTGCCTCCCGTGCGTGCGCTGCAGCGATGATTGGCCTCATCGCATCGTTCTGGGCGGCCGTGCCCTTGGGAAAGGCCGCAGCCGCGGATGTCGCGCCTGCCGAAGATATTCGCGACATCCGCGGGCCTAAAGGCATCTTTCCGCCATGGCTGGTGCCGGCCTTGCTGGCGGGCGGCGCGCTGCTGGCGATGGGCGGCTATGCCGCTTGGCGCTGGAAGCAGCGGCGGCGCTTGCCGCGAACGCTGCAGCCATTCGAGATCGCGCTGCAGCGTCTCGAGGACATCCGTACTCTCTTGGACCCCGCGAGCGTTCGAGAATTTTCCATCGCCATTTCGGACGTCGTGCGCCAGTACATTGAAGCTGAGTTCAAGGTCACCGCCACCCATCGCACCACAGAGGAATTTCTGCGCGATCTGCTCGAATCCTCGAATGCCGCGCTCGCCGCGCATCGCAATTTACTGGCGGAATTCCTTCATCAATGCGATGTGGCCAAATTCGCGGGCGTGGGTTTATCGAGGCAGATCATGGAATCGCTGCATCAGAGCGCCCGCAGCTTCGTCATCGAATCATCGAAACCCCCGTCGACGGCGCAAACGCCCGAGACCCCACGGTCAACTCACATTAAGGAGGCTCATGATTCGCTTCCTTCAACCTGAGTGGCTGTGGCTATTGACGCTACTGCCCGTGGTGATGCTTCTGCGGGGACGGCAGGGTCCGGTCGCCGCCATCGAATTCTCGGATGTGGGTCTTGCCCGAGAGGTAGCCCGAACCAGCCGTGCCCGAGCAGGACGTTGGCTGTGGCTGCTGCCCCTCCTCGCGGGCGCACTCATGATTGTCGGACTGGCGCGCCCGCAACGCGGCCACAGCCGCACCGAGGTGACCGCCAACGGCATAGATATCGTGCTCGGACTCGATGTGTCCGGGTCCATGCAGGCGCTCGATTTCCAGGTGGACAATCGGCGCGTGAATCGCATCGAGGTGGTCAAATCCGTGGTGTCGAAGTTCATCGAGGAGCGGCCCAACGATCGCATCGGTCTCATCGCCTTCGCAGCCGCACCGTACTTGGTCAGTCCGCTCACTCTCGATCATGATTGGCTGCAGCAGAATCTGGAGCGCGTCAGCACGGCGGTCGCCGGCGACGACGGCACCGCCATCGGTTCGGCGATTGCCGCAAGCGTCAATCGCTTGCGCACGACATCCGCAAAATCGAAGGTCGTCATTTTGCTCACTGACGGCATGAATAACACCGGAAAGATATCGCCCCTCGCCGCGGCTGAAGCAGCGAAGGCGCTGGGCGTGAAGATTTATACCATCGGTGTCGGCGTACGCGGCATGGCGCCCATCCTGGTGAAGGACGAGGCCGGCAACTCGCATTTGATCATGGACAAAGTGGATGTGGACGAGACGACACTGCAGGCCGTAGCCGGCGAGACCGGCGGCACATTTTACCGCGCGACCGATACCGATTCTTTGCAGAAGATCTACGAGCAGATCAATCGCCTCGAGAAAACCGCGCAAACCGTGCAGAAGTTCGAGCACTATGAAGAACTGTATTCCTGGGCGCTGATCCCATCGGCGGCCATCCTGGGATTTGGCTTACTGCTGCAGCACACGCGCTTCCGGAGATTGCCGTGAGATTCAGCAATCCCGGGTGGTTGGCGGTCGGATTCATCGCCTGCTGCTGCCTCCTCTGGTTGTGGCGCCGCTACGATGCTCGTCAGCATGCTGCGCTCGCACGATTCGTCTCGGCGCACCTGCGCGTACAGCTCACGCAATCGGTATCCATCGGGCGCCGCCGCGCGCAGCGCGCGCTGTTGTCGGCGGCACTGGCTTCGCTGTTTTTTGCACTGGCGGGACCGCTCGTGGGATACCGCTGGGAACAAATCAGCCGGCGCGGCAACGAAATCATTTTCGCGGTGGATACGTCGCGCAGCATGTCGACGCCGGATGTGAAGCCCGATCGGCTCACACGAGCCAAACTCGCGATTGATGGCTTTACCAACGAGCTGGACGGGGATGCGGTGGGACTGGTGGCCTTTGCGGGCAGCGCCTTCCTGGTATGCCCCATCACCCTCGACTATGGCGCGTTTCATGAGTCGCTGAGCGCGATCGACGTCAATACCATTCCGCGCGGCGGCACCAATATAGCGAGCGCCATTCGCGAAGCCCAGGCTGCGCTGCGGCGCCGTCCCGGCAGCGATAAAATTCTCATATTGGTCACCGACGGAGAGGATCTCGAGGGCGATGCATTGATCGCCGCTCAGGCAGCGGCTCGGCAGGACTCCTTGAAGATCTACACCATCGGCGTGGGCACGGCGCAGGGCGATCTCATTCCGCTCAATGCAAACCCGAACAGCGGATTCGTGAAGGACGATTCGGGCGGCTTCGTCAAATCCCGGCTCGACGAGCCGGCGTTGAAGGCCATCGCGGCGGCCACCGGTGGGCTGTATGCCCCGCTCGGCGCGCAGGGACAGGGATTCGAGACCATTTATAAGATGGGCCTGGCACCCACGCTCAAACACGATCTCGCCTCGCGCCAGCAGAAGGTCTATACCCAGCGCTATCAATGGCCGCTGGCAGGGTCGCTGGGGCTGCTCTTCACCAGTCTGCTCATCGGCACCCGCCGCCGAATCTCCGCCGGGCGGCGCGCTCAGGTATCCGCGTCGCGGCGGGTATTGGCCGACTCGGCCGCGGTGTCCGGCCTGGTACTGCTGTTCCTATCGCTTGCGCCGGCCGGCCCGGTGCGCGCTTCGACGGCGAGCGCAGAAGAGGCCTATAAGAAAGGTGATTTCGTCACGGCCGCGCATGAGTATGCCGCGGCAGCACAGAGCGACCCCAAGAAACCGGCGCTGCAATTCAACGTTGGAACGGCCGCATACAG
>PMMB01000052.1:11778-11986 GCA_003165495.1 Gammaproteobacteria bacterium
AGGACGCGTACTACAACCTCGGCAACACGCTGTACCGTACCGGACAGAAGACCGAGGAAAGCGACACCCAGCAGACCCTGCAGACTTGGACGCAAGCCGTGAAGGCTTACGAGACTGCGCTGCAACTGCGTACCGGCGATGCGGATAGCAAGTTCAACCGCGACTTCGTGAAGCGCAAGATCGAGGAACTGAAGCAAAAGCAGAACCC
>PMMB01000052.1:12095-15234 GCA_003165495.1 Gammaproteobacteria bacterium
ACGGCCAACCCAAGCCTGCACCCGGTAACGGCGAACCCCAGCCGAAAGAGGGCGCCGATCAGGCCGATGCCCAGCGTCCTCCCGGCCAGATGAGCCCCGAGGAGGCGCGCGAATTGCTCGATTCACAGAAAGGAGAAGAGCGACGCGCGCAGGGCCTGCCGGTCGCCCGCCGGGAGCCCGACGCGCCGCCGGACAAACCCGTCAGGGATTGGTGACATGAGAACGCAGTCTCGTCGTTGGAGTGGGATGGTGTCGGCAATCGCGGTCACTATTTTCGCGGCCGGCACGGCCTTGGCCGCGGCCCCCTCGGTAGACGCCGCCATCGAGCCGTCGCAGATCGCGCTCGGAGAATCGGCGCGGCTCACCATTCTGACATCGGGCAGTGGCACGTTATCGGTGAGTCTGCCGGTGGTTTCCGGATTGGAATTCAGAGTCGTCGGCCAATCGCGTCAGGTTCAAATCATCAACGGTGCGGCGATCGAGTCCACGACGACCATCGTCCGGGTCACTCCGGACGTTGCCGGCATATTCACCATTCCCGGCGTTACGCCGAAATCGCCGCCTCTGGTGCTGCAAGTCAATCCGAGTACTGGCAACGGCTCTTCGTCACTGCCCAACAATGGCGCTTCACCGGGTCTGGCACCGCTTGTTCCCGGCGGATCTAACGCCAGTGGCGTTCGCCTGACACCTGATGGCTCGGCCTTCGTGCGCTTAGAAATACCCAAGCATGAAATCTATGTCGGCGAAAGCATTCCGGTGCAGATTCACGTCGGCATGCGCGATGGGTTTGTTGCCTCCATCAACGGCCTGCCGAAGCTCAATAGCGGCGACTTCACCCTCAACAATCTTTCGCACCAGCCGGAGCGCGCTGCAAAGGTCATCGACGGCAAACCCTTCACGGTACTGACTTGGCGCAGCGTCCTCGCGGCAATCAAGCCCGGTACCTTTTCGCTCACGTTCGAAACACCGCTCACCGTGCGGATACGCACCCGTCCGCAGCGGGAATCGACGCTGGATGATCTCCTGGGTGACCCGTTCTTGCAGAATATCTTCGGTGCGACGGTTCCGAAAAACGTCACCGTGACCAGCCCGGAGGCGCCATTTACCGTGCTGCCCCTGCCGGCGCAGGGAAAGCCGCCCGACTTTAGTGGTGCAGTCGGCACCTTCAAGATCAGCACCGACATCTCGTCCGCCAAGAATACCGCGGGTGATCCCCTCACTCTTCGCCTGCACGTGAACGGCACCGGTAATTTTGATCGGGTCGAGAGCAGCATGCTCGGCGCTGACGCGCAGTGGAAAACGTATGAGCCAAAGGCGACTTTCAACCCGGCCGACACCACCGGAAACCGGGGTGAGAAAATCTTCGAGCAACCGCTCATTGCATCGCAACCCGGTAGCCACACCGTCCCGGCGCTGAACTTCAGCTTTTTTGACCCCGGCACGCGCCGCTACGAAACGGCTCGCAGTTCGCCGCTGAGCGTGATGGTTTCCCCGTCGGCCGCGGACAGCGCGGCGAGCGAGCCGCCGCCGCCGAGCGCAGCGGGGGCACCTGCCGATGAAGCGCACACTGGGCTGCGGCCCGACCACGCCGCGGCCGAAGCGCGCGTCGATTCATTGATTCCTCCGTATTTTCAGCCGCGATACTTGGGCTTCTCGTCCGTTCTGGCGCTCCTCTTCGGCGGTGGGTGGGTCGCGCTGCGTCGTCGGGAGCGCAATGCGCACGATATACAAAGAGAGCGCGAACGCTTGAGATTGCAGATGACCCGCACCTTGCTGGAGCAGATGGCTGCGGCGTCCGCCGACGGCGACGCGGCCGTGTTCTACAATTGCGCGCGCTCCGCATTACGGCAAACCTTAAGTGCGCGCTGGCAGGTCGCACCCGAGCAGATAACTATCGCCGACGTCGACGCGCGGCTCGAGGGCAGCGACAGGGACGATATCCGTCAAATTTTCGCTCTCGCGGATGAGGCCAACTACTCCGGTGGCGATCTGCAGGCCGCCGATTTAGAACACTGGACGCAGCTCGTTCGTCGCCAAGTCACGGGCGAGGATCCGTCATGACCCGCCGCGCGCCGTGGGGCGTATTGATCATCGCCCTCCTCATGTTCGGATCTTCCAGCCACGCAGTGCAAGCACAGGCGGGCTATTCCGCCTCGGCCCTCTATAACTTGGCAAATGCGTACGCGCGCGGCGGTAAACCGGGTTTGGCGGTCCTCAACTATGAGCGAGCGAGGCTGCTGGACCCGACGGATCCCGATATCGACGCCAACTTGCGCCATGTTCGCGAAGCGGCCGGGCTGCCGCCGGAATCGCGGAACGGGTTCGCGCGCGTGGCCGGCATTGCCAGTCCGCGAATCCTTGCGTGGGTTGGAGTCTTAGGTATTCTGATTGCCGGCGCCGGTGCGATCGCGCGGCTATATTACCCGCGGCATCGACGCAAGCTTCTCGCAGCGACCCTGCTCGGGATTTCCCTTCTCGGCGTGACTATCGTGAGCGGCGTCGCCCTATGGCCCATCATGCATGAGTCCGTCGTGATTACGCATGCGGCGCCGGTTCGCGTATCTCCCGTGCCTATTGAGGAACCGCTCTTTGTGCTGCCGGAAGCAACGATCGTCAGCACGAGCGCGCAGCACGATGGTTTCGTACTCGTGCGCACGAGTACGGGTCGCGCAGGCTGGGTGCCGAGTTCGAACCTCGCGCCCATCGTGCCGAAGCAAGTCGACCGCCGCCGCAAATCCGGTTAGTCGAGCCGCGAGTCGCGCGTGGTCGATGTCTATTCCGTCATCGGATGCCCTTTTGGCAATTGATGCGCATACCACGTCGCCAGCCGATGCCGAACCGTCTTCTCGCCGACCTGCTCTTCCGGCATCGGCGCAATGATCTTGTCGTGTACGAGTAATCGATAGACGTACAGCGCCTTGTCGCTCGCCGAGTCGGTCGCCTCGAACTCAACCGCGCCGCGGCCTTCCGCATATTGAATGCCGGCAAGCAAGGCCGCTTTGAACAACTCCGCTTCGTGTTTGAGCTTTTTCACCGGACCTCCTCCTGCCTCGATCTAATGCCCAATTCCGGCTCCGCTGGTCAAGTAAACCGCAAACGTTCCCAGCCAGTGACCACCCTCGTAGTGCTCGCCGGTCAC
>PMMB01000266.1 GCA_003165495.1 Gammaproteobacteria bacterium
AATTGCTGCTGCGTGTCGGCCCATGGCCGCGGATTGATCTGTATTTGATAGAGCGCCTGTACCGCCAATCGACGCGCAAGACTGCGGGCGCGATGCCCCGGGGCGCGTTGGCCGGGGGCACCCTTGCGCGCGCGGGGGCGCTTGCCGGTCACCTCTTAAGGATCCAGGCGACGCAAGAGATTGGCCATTTCTATTGCAACCAGCGCGGCGTCCGCGCCCTTGTTGCCGGCCTTGCCTCCAGCCCGATCCACGGCCTGCTCCACCGTATCGGTCGTCAACACGCCGAACGCGATGGGCACTCCGGTTTCTAATGCAATGCGCGCAATACCTCCGGCGCACTCGCCCGCGACATAATCGAAATGCGGCGTCTGGCCGCGGATCACGGCGCCGAGCGCAATGAGCGCCTCATAGCGGCGCGACAGCGCCAATTTGCGCGCCACGATGGGAATATCGAACGCACCCGGGACGCGCACGATCTCGATCTGCTTCTCGCTCACTCCGTGGCGTTTGAGCGCATCGAGAGCGCCGCGCACCAAGGGTTCCACCACAAAATCGTTGAACCGCGCAGCGATGAGTGCAAAACGCAGATCGCGCGCCAGCATTTCCCCCTCGACTATCTTCGGCTGATCGTTAGGCACTCATTTTTCTCCTCACAACTTGGCGCGAAGTATAGCCTTCGGGGCGCTCATTCGCCGCCATCGACATAACCGGTCACTTCCAGATCGAAGGCGGCAAGACCCTGCAGCTGTTTGGGCGCGCTCAATACGCGCATGCGCTTCAGGCCAAGATCCTTGAGGATTTGCGCGCCAATTCCGTAGGTTCTAATCACGGTGGCGCCGGGGTGGCGTGTGTTCGCGGTATTGGCGTCCAGCAGCCGCACGCTGTCCATGAATTCCCGCGGCGTCTCTTCCGGCCGCAAGATCACGATGACGCCGGAGGGTTCGCTTGCCACGCGGCGCATCGCCGCGCGCAGCGGCCAGCCCAGCCGCTCGTTGCGAATGCCCACCGCGTCCCGCAGCGTGTCCTTGATGTGTACGCGCACCAACGGCGGTAGGGTGGAATTCAAGTCGCCTTTGACCAAGGCGATATGCACGGTCTTGTTGACGTGGTCCTCGTAGCAAGACAGCTTGAAACTGCCGTAGTCCGTCTCGACGGTATCCTCGTAGATGCGCTCCACCGAGCGCTCGTTCTTCAGGCGGTAGCGAATGAGATCCGCGATCGTGCCGATTTTCAGATCGTGGGTTTTCGCAAACGACTCAAGATCCGGCCGTCGCGCCATCGTGCCGTCGTCGTTCAGAATCTCGACGATCATGGCGGCCGGGGAAAATCCGGCCAGACGCGCCAGATCGCAGCCAGCCTCCGTATGGCCGGCGCGCGTCAACACACCGCCGGGCTGCGCCATCAGCGGGAATATGTGCCCCGGTTGACGCAGGTCCTCCGGACTGGCATTGGGCGCCACCGCGGTCTTGACCGTGTGGGCGCGATCATGCGCGGATATTCCCGTGGTCACGCCCTCGGCTGCCTCGATCGACAGGGTGAAGTTGGTGCGATGCGTGCTGTCGGTATCGCTCACCATGAGCGGCAAGCGCAACTGACGGCAACGCTCACGCGTCAGGGTGAGGCAGATGAGGCCGCGGCCATAGCGCGCCATGAAGTTCACGTCTTGCGGACGAACGCTGTCCGCGGCCATGATGAGATCGCCTTCGTTTTCGCGATCCTCATCATCCATGATTACCGCCATTTTGCCGCGGCGCAGATCCTCGAGAATTTCGTCGATGGTATTAAACGCGGGCATTTGGCCTTACTCTCCGGTTTTCGTCATCAGCCGTTCTAGATAACGCGCGAATAGGTATATTTGCATCGTAACATCTTGTTTATACGGCATATATTTAATCATGGGTCGGCCAAATACCGTCATTCATACCGTCAATCGGTGGCGGCTAGCGGGCTTTTTGACCCTTACAAGGGCTGCCATTGTAACGTGCATGCCCGGTGTCGTTGCCCTGGTGTGTCTCGCGACCGCAGGATGCGCCTTGATGTCGATCAATTGGAGGGTCTTATGGCCGCACGCTCAACAATTACCCCGCAAGAAGACGAAGAGCTTCGGCTTCTGCGCGCTGAATATTTCGATGCCAGCAAGCGCGCTGCCGAGGCGATGCAAACAAGCGACCACCCGCTCGACGTAGCGGCATTGAAAACGGTCCTGGAAGAGGACGCGCGGGCAGGAAAAGCCATGCGGCGCATCAAGGAAATTTACGGCGTTTAAAGGTCGACCGACCTCATGCCGCTAGAAGATATCGTGCGGCTCAGGTGTTCCCTTGGATGAGGGCACGTCCTTGTTGCCGATGTGTCCAAAACCTACCTTGTCCTTCGTCTTGTCCTTTCCTTTGTCCTGTCCAGCACGCGCAGTGGGGAGATCCTTCGGCGCCTGATCTGGATCGCCGCCGGGCGTGGGGGGCTGATTCGCCCGATTTTGATTGCCGGAATCTTGCGCTTGAGTTGCCATAAATTCTTAGGTTACCGCCAGATCAGGTAGTACGATCCCAACCCATTTCGATCATCGTGTTGATGCAGTCTTCCGGCAAATACAATTTCCAAAGCCGAATGTTTCCTACTGAGCGCATGCCGTTAACCCCGATCGTCCGCTTGGCAACTACGCTTGTGTTTTCAGAAAGGTACACATGCGGTACTGCGAAGATTGGCACTCGGGGCGAAGCGTCGAAGTTCATTATTCAGCTCCTGCATATTGAGGGAATGTAATTCCTACAGGAATCGCGTCATGCGGTCTGTTCGGTAAGCCACCTAACGAAGCTCAACGATAGATATTATGGCTAATTTTCAGGGGTTTCGTCAGTCACGGCGAATGTTGGCGAAACTCGGCATAAGCCGATCTATATAACGCGCGATCACGTCGATTTCGATGTTGACGCCGTCGTCGATTTTAAGCTCCCCAAGCGTGGTGACCTTAAGGGTATGGGGAATGATATTGACGTCGAAGCGATGGCCGTCGACCTTGTTGACGGTCAGGCTCACGCCATTGACGCATATCGAACCCTTCGACGCCACGAAGCGCATCAGGGATACCGGCAATTCGAACTCCAGACGCCATGAACGCGCATCTTGTACGAGGGCCCGCAGCTTGCCCACCGCATCGACATGCCCGCTCACCCAGTGGCCGCCCAAGGCGTCTCCGGCGCGTAAGCTCGGCTCCAAGTTGACCCTCGACCCCGGACTTAAGGTGCCCAGCGTTGTTTTGGCCATTGTTTCGCGCGAAACATCCGCATAGAAGCGCGTACCCTCTTTGCGAGTCACCGTCAGACAGGCTCCTTGCACGCTCACGCTGTCGCCCAGCGCAATGTGATGAAGGTCGAGCGCCGCGGCGTCGATTCCCAATTCCAAGTCGCCGCCACGCTCTGCCAGGGAGATGACGCGGCCGGTGGCTAAGATGATTCCGGTGAACATAGTCAGGTTTTCGCCGGTATTAGAATGAGGCGTAGGTCGGCGCCGATCCGCTGCACGTCTTTAAATTCGAATGTGGGCACAGAGCCCGGCGGCCCCAATCCGCTGACGTGCATCAGCGGAGCGGCATCGGCGCCGAGCAGTGCCGGTGCAACATACAGCACGAATTCATCCACGAGGTTCGAGAGAATAAAGGCTCCGGCCAGGCGCGGTCCGCATTCGACCAGTAGTTCGTTGACCTCGAGTTCGGTCAAACGCGCAATGACCGCACGCAGATCTAAGCCGCCCGCCGCTCGCGGCAGGCGCTCGACTCGCGCGGAATCTTGCGAACGCGCCGGGGCATCCGTTGCGGCAAATACCAATGCGCCCTCTCCATGAAACAACTTCGCACTGGTCGCACATGAGAGCATGGGATCGAGCAGTACCCGCAGCGGCTGCCTGACCCAGGAGCCGTACGCCAATCGCACATCGAGCCGCGGATCGTCGGCGCGCACCGTGCCTGCGCCCGTGAGTATCGCGCCGCTGCGAGCCCGCCACGTCTGCACATCCGCGCGCGCGGCCTCGCCGCTGATCCACGCCCGGCCTCCGGCGGCAGGCGCGGTGCGTGCATCCAGGCTCATGGCCAGCTTCAGCCGGATGAAGGGGCGGCCGCGCTCGAAGCGCGAGAAGAAACCGACATTGAGGTCGCGCGCCTCAGCGGCGAGTACGCCGACCGACACGGCAATTCCCGCAGCGCGCAGTCGCTCGATGCCGCTGCCGGCGACCCGAGGGTTCGGATCCACGGAGCAGCACACCACGCGCGCCACGCCGGCCGCAATCAATGCGTCTGCGCAGGGAGGTGTTCGTCCCGTATGACTGCATGGCTCGAGCGTGACGTAAACGCAAGCGCCCCGAGCCTCCGGGCCCGCGGCGCGCAGCGCCAAAACTTCCGCATGGGGCTCGCCTGCACGCTCATGCCAGCCCTCGCCGATCACCCGGCCTTCCCGGACCACCACGCAGCCGACTCGGGGATTCGGATCGGTGGTGTACAAGCCGCGAGCCGCCAGTTCCAAAGCCCGTGCCAGATGTGTCCGCTCCTGCGTCGCCATGGGGTCGACATGCGATTGGACGGCGTGCGTCATTTGCCGTCGTCGCTTTCTTCATCGCCCGGCAGCAGAGGCAGTTGATCCTTGCTGGGTTCGCGACGGCGGCGATGACGGCGCAATTGATCGATTTCGGTACGGAAGGCCTCTATGTCTTGAAAACTGCGGTAAACCGAAGCGAATCGCACATAGCCAACCTCGTCCATATGCCGCAGCTCCTCCATGACCATCTCACCCACGCTGCGCGAAGCGATTTCCCGCTCTCCCAAGCTACGCAACTTGTGGCAAATTCTCGCCACCGCGGCCTCGATGGCATCCCGGCCGACTGGACGCTTTTCGAGCGCTTTCTGCATTCCATGGCGTAGTTTGTTCTCGTCGAAAGGCTCCCGGCTGCGATCGCCTTTGACGACGGTCGGCAGCAACAACTCTGCCGTCTCGAAAGTAGTGAAGCGTTCCGTACACGCCAAACATTCGCGGCGCCGGCGAATCTGCCGCCCTTCGCCCGCGAGGCGAGAGTCGATGACCTTGGTCTCCGTGTGACCGCAAAAAGGACAATGCATGGGAAGTACTTAAGCGGGTCCCGGTGCGGACCGCTCCACGGCTAGCCATATACGGGAAATCGCCGGCATATTTTCACCACCTCTGCCCGCGCACGGTCCACCGCCGATTCATCGCCCATGTGATCGAGCACATCTGCTATCCAATTCGTCAATTGCTGGACTTCGGGTTCTTTGAAGCCGCGGGTCGTCACGGCGGGCGTGCCGATGCGCAGGCCGCTGCTGATCGCCGGAGGACGCGGATCGTTGGGCACCGCGTTCTTGTTGACCGTTATGTGCGCACGGCCCAGCGCGGCATCGGCATCCTTGCCGGTAATGTTCTTGTCGATGAGGTCGAGCAGGAATAAATGATTGTCCGTGCCGCCGGACACGATCTTGTAGCCGCGCTGCTGCAAGACCTTGGTCATGACTCGTGCGTTGGTGACCACCTGTGCGGAATAGACTTTGAATTGCGGCTCCAGCGCCTCGAGAAAGGCCACCGCCTTGGCGGCAATCACATGCATCAGCGGGCCGCCCTGAGTGCCCGGAAACACCATCGAATTGAATTTCTTGTGCAAGTCGGCGTGCGGCCGCGCCAGAATCAGACCGCCGCGCGGGCCGCGCAGTGTCTTGTGGGTCGTCGTCGTCACCACGTCGGCGAACGGCACCGGGTTCGGATAAACGCCCGCGGCCACGAGGCCGGCGACGTGTGCCATATCAACGAAGAGATAGGCGCCGACGGAGTCGGCTATGGCGCGAAAACGCGCCCAGTCGATGACGCGCGAATATGCCGAAAACCCGGCTACGACTACTTTGGGACGATGCTCTTTCGCGAGACTCTCCACTTGGTCGTAGTCGATTTCACCGGTGTCGGGTTTGATACCGTACTGAAAAGCTTTGAACAGTTTGCCCGAAAAATTGACTTTGGCGCCATGCGTCAAGTGACCGCCATGATCGAGGCTCATGCCGAGAATCGTATCCCCGGGATTGAGCATGGCGAGATACACGGCGGCGTTTGCTTGGCTACCGGAATGCGGCTGCACGTTGGCGTAGGCGGCGCCGAATAGCAGCTTCGCCCGGTCGATCGCCAATTGTTCGGCGACATCGACGAATTCGCAGCCGCCGTAATAGCGTTTGCCGGGATAGCCTTCGGCGTA
>PMMB01000362.1 GCA_003165495.1 Gammaproteobacteria bacterium
GCCGAGCCGCCGGCGGAATCGCCTTCCACCAGGAACATTTCTGAGAGCGCAGGATCTTTCTCTTGGCAGTCGGCCAGCTTGCCGGGCAAGCCCGCGATATCAAGCGCGCCCTTACGCCGCGTCATTTCGCGCGCCTTGCGCGCGGCTTCGCGCGCATAGGCAGCCTCGAGGATTTTATTGACGATGGCGCGCGCCTCTTGGGGATGCTCCATTAGGAACTCCTCCAGGCGGCCCGCGACCGCGGACTCGACCACACCCTTGACTTCCGAAGACACCAATTTGTCCTTGGTCTGCGACGAGAATTTCGGGTCCGGCAGTTTCACCGACAAAATTGCGGTAAGCCCTTCGCGCGAGTCATCGCCGGTCGTCTGGATTTTCTCTTTCTTGGCGGCGAGCTCTTTCTCGATGTAGTTGTTGAGCGTCCTGGTCAATGCCGCTCGGTAGCCGGCGAGATGCGTACCGCCGTCTTTCTGTGGAATGTTGTTCGTGTAGCAATACATGCTTTCCTGGTACGAGTCGTTCCACTGCATCGCGACTTCCACCTGCGTATTTCCGTCGCGGGTTTGAAACCACAACACCGTGGGATGCACCGCCGTCTTGCTGCGACTCAGATGCGTGACGAAGGCTTTCAAGCCGCCTTCATGCTGAAACACTTCGGTCTTTTCGTCGCGCTCGTCGATCAGTTCGATGCGCACGCCCGAGTTGAGAAAGGACAGTTCGCGTAATCGTTTCGCCAGCGTGTCGTAGTTGAACGAGATATGGGTGAAGATCTGCGAACTCGGTTTGAAGCGCAGCGTCGTACCGCGTTCGTTGGTATCGCTGATGGCCGCCAGAGGGGCCTGCGGTTCTCCAAGCCGGTATTCTTGACGATGCAGCTTGCCGTCGCGCCGGACGAGCAGTTCCAAATAATCCGAGAGCGCATTGACGACGGAGACTCCCACACCGTGCAGTCCGCCGGAGACTTTGTAGGACGTGTCATCGAATTTGCCGCCGGAGTGCAGCACCGTCATGATGACTTCGGCTGCGGAGCGGCCCTCTTCGGCGTGGATATCCACAGGAATGCCACGCCCGTTATCCGACACCGTCACCGATTCGTCAGCGTGAATGGTGACCACCACGCGATCGCAATGCCCGGCGAGCGCCTCGTCGATCGCGTTATCAACTACCTCGAACACCATGTGGTGAAGACCACTACCGTCGTCGGTATCGCCGATATACATTCCGGGCCGTTTTCGAACTGCGTCGAGGCCCCGTAAGACTTTGATTTTGCTTGAATCGTAGACGTCGCTATCGGCCATGGTGGATCCTGTTTTATGACCGCCCAGTCTAACATTTTCTGGCAATAAAAACGAATCCGCGATGCCTAGGAAACCCTTTTAAATCAAACGGTTATAAAGCGCTGGAGTGGCGGCGCGACAGATAGCACAGTCAGCAAGAACTGCTCGTTTGTCGGTGTTCCTCGCGGGCGGCTCTCCAGACCTCTCGCGCGGCGCCGGCGTTCATCGCGGCGATACCGAGCCCCGCAATGAGGTCAGGCCACGCGGAATGCGTATAGCCTGTAACGAACCCGGTTGCGATGATGGCGACATTCGCCACGGTATCGTTGCGAGCTGAGAGAAACGCCGCTCGCGTCAGACTGCCGCTGTGCGCCCGGACACGCGCCAGCATGAAAGCACACGACAAGTTGACCGCCAGGGCGCCCATCCCAGCCAACGTGAGCAGGAGCGGTGCCGGTGGCATCGGCGCCATGAACTTTATCCAAGCCATCCACAGCGTCGCAAGACCGGGTATCAACAGGATGCCAGCCAGGGCCATTCCGAGATGTGCCCGGCTGGTTGCACTCCAACCGAGCGCGAGGGCGATCAGGAGATTGACCGACGCATCCTCTAAGAAATCGATGCTGTCCGCGAATAGCGAGACTGAGCCTATAGCAAGGGCAACCGCAAACTCGACTCCAAAATACGCGAGGTTCAGGGCAGCAACGACGATAACGACTCTGCGCAGGCTCAAGGAACCGACCCCGAGTTCCACGTGGAACAATTAATGGGGCACCACGCGCCCGGCGTCCACAGTGAATCTTCGCCCGGGCGCACCAAAGGCCGCGAACTCGCCATGGAGTGTCGTCACGATCAACTGCACCGAATGCTCCGACACCTCGCGAATGAGCCCCGCAAGACGATCATCGTCGAGCTCTGCCGCAGGATCGTCCAACAGCAGACAGGGTTGCACCGGAGCGCTCTCAGGAAACAGCTTCACTTGGGCAAGCAGGAGCGCGGCCGCCAACAGCTTTTGCTGACCCCGCGATATCCGGTCTTTCACGCCCATACCCTCCAGCCGAATACTGAGCTCCGCCCGATGCGGGCCGACTTGGGTCGCGCCGCTCTCTTGGTCGTGGTTCCAGCTCTGCTGCACGGCCTCTGAAAAGCTCTGCTCCCGCGACCACCCAGGGCGATAGCTCAACGTCAGATCCATTCCCAACAGATTGCGGCCAACGGTTTCGGCCTGATGGGCTAGAAAGGCCACGTACCGGGATCGGGCATCTGTCACCAGGTCGCCATAGCGCACTAGGTCAGGGTCCCACGCCGAGATCACGGCGCGCGGCTGTCTGGATTTCAGGGCAGCGTTTCGCTGCTTGAGCGCCTGGTGGTATCGCTGCCAGTGGCCGATGAATGAGGGTTCCACGTGGAACACACCCCAGTCCAAAAACCGCCTTCGCCGGCTCGGACCCTCCTCGATCAGGCGATGAACCTCCGGGTCGATGATTTGAACCGGCAGCATCAGCGCCAGCTCGGCCAGCGACGAGGTCTTCTCCCCCGCAACCCGTGCGCGGATCCCGGCTGCCATCCCTTCAACGCCCATCGGAATCCGCCGATCAGGCGTCTCGACCTCGCCAAACACCACAAACTGCTCAGCGCCCTGCCTGATCAAATGCTCGAGCCGCCGGGTTCGAAACGATCGTCCGCGGCCCAATATATAGATAGCCTCGAGCAAACTCGTTTTGCCCGATGCATTGGGCCCGCTAATCAAGGTGAATCGGGGATCCAGATCCAGTGCCGCCGATTGCAAGCAGCGGAAATCCGTTACTTGCACCCGGCGAAGCGACACGACTCAAAGCCTCATTGGCATCACGACATAGCGCGCCGTGGCATTACCGGGTGAGCGAATCAGACAGCTGCTATTACTGTCTGTCAGGCCGAGCTCAACCTCCTGGCCATCGATGGCGGCCAAAGCATCCAGCAGGTAGTTCACGTTGAACCCAACCTCGAGGTCGCTACCGTCGTAGCTCACCTCGATTTCCTCCTCGGCTTCCTCTTGCTCAGGGTTGTGCGCCTGGACCGTCACCACATTCTTTTTCACGGTGACACGGATGCCGCGGTACTTTTCGTTGGAAAGAATCGCTGTCCGCTGCAACGCCTGACGCAAAATATCCCGATCCGCCCGAATGGCCGAGGCTGGCGCCGCCGGGATCACCCGTGAATATTCCGGAAATCGGCCGTCAATGAGCTTCGACGTGAAGCGAACATCGCCGATCTGGGCCCGAACGTGATTGGTACCGATCGCCAAATCAGCAACTCCCTCCTCGGTGAGTACTCGCTGCAGTTCTAATACGCCTTTGCGAGGCACAATCACTTGTTGCGAGGTTTTCACTTTCACTGCCAAAGCCGTTTCGCACAGGGCCAGCCGATGTCCGTCAGTCGCCACCGCGCGCAGAAGTTGGCCGTCGATCTCCAACAACATTCCGTTCAGGTAGTAGCGAACGTCTTGCTGCGCCATGGAAAAATGCGTCTTCTCCAGCAAACGCAGTAATTCCTTACGCGGTACCTGCACCGTTTGCTGTGAATTGATGTCGTCGATCACCGGAAATTCCGTGGCGGGCAGCGTCGACAGGCTGAAGCGGCTGCGCCCAGCCTTGATGACTACCTTTTCCCCCTCGACGGTCAGGGATACCGAGAGCTTCTCCGGTAACGCACGCAAAATATCCAAGAATTTGCGGCCGGGCACCGTGATATCACCCGCCTCTTGAACAACGACTTCCGTGGAAGCCACGAGCTCGACTTCCAGATCAGTTGCGGTAATCGACAATTGTCCCTGGCGAACACTCAGCAACACATTCGCCAATACCGGCATGGTTTGGCGCCTCTCCACGACCCCGATCACCGCCTGCAATGGCGCCAACAATTTCTCGCGCTCAGCCGTCAATTTCATGGCAACACCCGTCTGACCAATCTTAGATTTAGATTCCTAAAAGAGATTATTACTATGATTATGAAGCAGCCGGCTTTTCGGTATAACTCCAAAAACATGAGAATAATCAGCATCCTGTAAACCTCGCAACCACATCCCACTCCTGTCCAATGACGGCTCGGAAGCTGTCATCGACCTGTGGGTATCTTTATCCACAGCGTCATCCACAGCTTCTCCCACCCTATCCAGCCAGGGTTCTCAACAGGTTCATATAGTCCTCGCCGATTCGCCGCTCCGTCTCTCGTAACTCCTTGACCCGCCTGCAGGCATGCAACACCGTCGTATGATCGCGGCCACCAAAAGCGTCCCCGATCTCCGGCAGGCTGTGATTGGTCAATTCCTTCGCCAACGCCATCGCGACCTGGCGCGGCCGGGCGATGGAACGACTGCGACGCTTCGACAACAAATCCGCAATTCTAATTTTGTAGTATTCCGCGACCGTCTTCTGAATATTTTCCACGGTCACGAGCTTTTCTTGCAGCGCCAACAAATCGCGCAAGGCTTCCTTGACCAACTCCAGCGTGATCGGCCGCCCCGTAAAATTCGACGTCGCCACGACTCTGCGCAACGCACCCTCGAGCTCGCGAACGTTCGAGCGAATCCGCTTGGCCACGAAAAACGCTACTTCTTCCGGCAAATCGACCTGCGACATCGCGGCCTTGCTCATCAGGATCGCGACGCAGGTCTCGAGCTCCGGCGGTTCGATCGCTACCGTCAAACCCCAGCCGAATCTCGACTTCAAACGCTCTTCCAGCCCATCGACTTCTTTCGGATAGCGATCGCAGGTCAAGATCACCTGCTGTTGGCTCTCCAGCAGCGCATTGAACGTGTGGAAAAATTCTTCCTGGGATCGCTCCTTTCCCGCAAAGAACTGAATATCGTCGATCATCAACGCGTCCAAGGAGCGGTACGCAGTCTTGAAATCGTTGATGGTGTTGTGCTGCAAGGACTTCACCATGTCGCTCACGAACCGCTCGCTGTGCACGTAGGCGAGCCGCGCATCGCAATTATTTTCTTTGATTCTGTTGGCAACCGCATGCATGAGGTGCGTCTTGCCGAGGCCGACACCGCCGTAAATGAACAGCGGGTTATAGGCCCTCCCAGGATTGCCCGCGACTTGAATCGCGGCCGCCTTGGCGAGCTGATTGCTCTTCCCCTCGACGAAACTGTCGAATGTGAAACTAGAATTGATCGGGCCGCCGAGGACCGACGGCGCCAGCCTGCGGGCTCTGGCCGGCGCGCCGTTGGCCACGGTGTGGCCGCCATTGACTGCAACCACCGGGGCCGCGACACCGGCCCGCGTACCCACGTCGAGCACCACCTCTGGGGCCGGATCCTCGGCGAAAGCCCGAATGAGTTCCTTGATCCTCGGCAGCGAGTTCTGGCCCAACCATTCGATAACATAACGATTGGGCGCCAGGAGCTTGAGTTCGCCGTCGCGCTCGATCGCCTGGAGGGGCCGCACCCAGGTATTGAACTGCTGCTCCGGGAGTTCGCTCTCGAGCACTCGCAGACAGCGGTTCCATAGCGACTCCGGCAAGAGCGCTCTCCTAAAGATTTGAGGCAACGGGGCAAAGCAAACGAAAGGGCAGGGAGTCTAGCTCCAACGTGGCAACGCGTCTATTGACACATCCATGCCCGCTCAGTACCCTTGCCGCCTTTCGTAAATCTCCCAATTCATTGATTTGCCCCGTGGTTTTTGCTCGAGTTGCGCTATGAAACGTACTTTCAATCCCAGTAATTTACATCGCGCCCGCACCCACGGCTTTCGCGCTCGCATGGCCACGAAGAGCGGTCGCCGATTGCTCGCCCGCCGTCGCGCCAAGGGCCGCAAGCGCCTCTGTCCTTGATTTAGGATTCAGGACACTCTAACGATCCGTAAACTGACGTTCGAGCCGCGCAAGCGTTTGCACCAGCCGGCCGAATTTCGCGAAGTCAAGAGGCACGGCAAAAAATTTGCCGATGCATTTTTTAGTTTATCGGTTCTGGCCAATCATGAAACCTATCCCCGATTGGGTCTGAGTATAGCGACGCGCACCTTCGGCACCGCGGTCGCACGCAATCGCATCAA
>PMMB01000185.1:0-4391 GCA_003165495.1 Gammaproteobacteria bacterium
AGTTCCTTGAGCGTTGCGCTTTTATCGAAGGTGATAAACTCGATTTCCGGGAGAACCGCCGTCATCAGCTTGGCTTCGAGTTTGCCGATGATCCAGGTTACCTTAGTTTGCGGCCACGCCGCTTGGAAGGCTCGAAGCGCCGCCAACGCATGGCAGGTATCGCCAATAGCCGAGAGGCGCAGCAGACACACATGCTGCAGCGGTGGTTTGAAATTTAAGGTCATCGTATAAGTGACTAACAGCCGACGCATTGCCACTGCCACGGGCGCCATGCTGTCTGATCCGGCTTGCCTTGGCAATCCGGCGCTGGACGCAGAAGAATCGCTGTTCGATCCGGAGTTCTGGCGAAGGCGGGGCGAGTTGCAGGAGGTGTGGGGCGGCCGCGGTTCGGCGTGGTTCATCGCCTCTGGCCGGCGTCAATGGGCGCTGCGGCACTTCCGCCGCGGCGGTTTCCTCGCGCAATTGTCGCAGGACCGCTATGTGTGGGCGGGTGAGGATAAGGTGCGCGCTTTCGCCGAATGGCGGCTGCTCGAACTCTTGTGGCGACGAGGCCTGCCGGTGCCGAAGCCCGTCGCTGCGCGCTACAGCCGAGCGGGCTTGTGCTACCGCTGCGATTTGATCACGCAGCGGATCATGGATGCCAAGCCCTTGAGCGCGCTGCTCGCGCAGGGTGCTGTTCCCGAACCGCTGTGGCGCGCCGTCGGCGCAGCCGTCGCGCGGCTGCATCGCGCGGGCGTCGATCATGCGGATCTCAATGCGCACAATATATTGCTCGACCTCACGGGCGTGGTCAGTGTGATCGACTTCGATCGCGGCCGCCTGCGCGCGCACGGCAGGTGGACCTCGCGGAACCTGCAACGCCTGCGGCGCTCGCTCGCCAAAATTTCGCGCGAATTGCCGCCCGACCGATATTCGATGAGAACCTGGGACTGGTTACTGGCGGGGTACAGGGCCGAATGATGCGCCGCCTGTACTCCGTGCTCATTTACTGTGCCGCGCCATTCGCCACAGCCCTGGTGTTGTGGCGCGGTTTGCGCGATCGGGGTTATTGGCAGGGTTTAGGCGAGCGCTTCGGATGGGGCCGCCGGTTGAGTTCCGCGCCGACTATCTGGCTGCATGCGGTGAGCCTGGGGGAAATGTCGGCGGCCGCACCGTTGGCGCGGGCTCTGCGCCTCAAATATCCGCAGAACCCGCTGGTGCTGACCACCGCCACTCCCACCGGACGGGCGCGCGCGCGCGACTTGTTCGGCGACAGCGTGGATGTACGCTTCCTGCCCTACGATACGCCGGGCGCAGTCGCGCGATTCTTGGACCGCATTCGGCCGCGACTCGCCATCATCATGGAAACCGAGCTCTGGCCCAATTTGTTCAAGGAATGCGAACGCCGCGGCGTGCCCCTGGTGCTCGCCAGTGCGCGGCTGTCGGCAAAATCGGTTGCGCGCTACCGGCGCTTCGGCAGGCTCTTTCGCGGAATCTTCTCCGCCAGTTCGTTGCTCGCGGCTCAGACCCCTGAGGATGCCGAGCGCTTCATTGCCATCGGGGCGCAGAGTGCCAGGACTCACGTGATCGGCAATATCAAGTTCGACCTGGAGTTGGGTTCCGGAATCATCGATCAAGGGCGCGAGCTGCGCGCTTCGTTCGGGAGCGCAAGACCCACGTGGATTGCCGGCAGCACCCACGCGGGCGAGGAGGAGCAGGTGCTCGCGGCGCACCAGGAGCTCCCAAGCGAAGCGTTGTTGTTGCTGGTGCCGCGGCATCCGGATCGGTTTCGAGCGGTTGCGGATCTATTGAGCGGCCGAGGCCTGCGTTTCACGCGACGGAGCAGCGGCGACGTGCCGGACGGCGCCACTCGAGTGGTGTTGGTGGACACCGTGGGTGAGCTCGCAGCGCTGTACGCGTCGGCCGATGTGGCGTTCGTCGGCGGGAGCCTGGTGCCCATCGGCGGCCACAATTTGCTGGAGCCGGCGGCGCTCGGGCTGCCGGTGCTGACGGGGCCCTATCACGCCAACAGCAAGGACATTGCGCGGTTGCTACTCCGCCAAGGCGCTGCCTTGCAGGTGGCGGATGCGCGAGAGTTGGCGGCCGCTCTGCGCCTGCTGTTCGCCGATCCTAAGGAGCGGCGGCGCATCGGGACCATCGGGCGGCACATCGTCGAGTCGAATCGCGGCAGTGCCGCGCGACTGATCGAGCTCATTGAACCGTTGCTGTCGGGTCCGCTGTCGGCGGCGGCGGCGCGTCCTTCAGCAAGCTGTTGATCCTTTCCAGACTCTGCTGGGACAGAGTACCGGCCGCCTGCTGGAGCTTGAGCACATTCAACATGTAGTCGTAGCGGCTGCGGGAATAGTCGGTCTGCGCCTGAACCCAGAGCTGCCGCGATTGCAGGACGTCCACGGCGGTGCGTGTTCCCGCCTCATAACCGGACTCGGTCGCGCGCAGTGACGTCGCATTCGACTCGACCGCCCGGCGCAGCGCCTTCACCCGCGAGATCTCCGACAACACTCCGAGATAGGAATCGCGCGCGTCGTGCTCGGTTTGACGCGCTACCCGTTCCACTCTTTCCTTGGCCGCGCGATGCTGGTAGACGGCCTGACGCACTTGCGAGGACACCATGCCTCCCGCATAGATGGGAAAGGTCAACTGCAGGCCGATGGTCCTCTGGTTTTGGTCCACGGTCGTACCGCCCGCCGACGTGCCGTCGGGAAAGATGTCCTGGGCATTGTTGTTCAGCTTGTAGCGGCTGCCCACGAGGTCGAGAGAGGGAAAATGACCGCCGCGCACAGCGCTGACGTTTTCGCGCGCGATGTCGGCCGCCAAACGGCTGGAAACGAGCGACAGATTCTGTTGCAACGCCATTTCGACCCAGCGCTCTTCGCTGATGGGGTCGGGATTCGCCATCTCGAACGGTTCGATGGGACGCGCCAGGGAGTCGAAGGCGTCGCCGGTGATCTCGCGCAGCAGTTCTTGCGTGGAGGCCAGCGTGCGCTTCGCCGCAATCACGGCCGCTGCGCCGCTGTCGTGGGCGGCGCGCGCCTCCTCGACATCGGTGACGGCGATCAGGCCGATTTGAAAGCGCGATTCGGCTTGTTCGAGTTGACGCTTGATCGAGGTCAATGCGACCTGCTGAGCCTCGAGATCATCCTGGGCGGAGAGAACATCGAAATAACGCTGCGCGACGCGCTCGATCAGGTCCTGTTGCGCGGCCTGATAGTCCGCTTCGGCCTGTGCCACCTGGGCGTCCGCGCGTTGCAAAGCCACCCAATTTTCCCAACGAAACAGATTTTGCTTCAGGTCGAGGCCGTAGCGGTGGGTAGTCGTCGTGATTTCCCCAAGAGTATAGTTTTCAAAAACGCCCGGGCTGATAGGGGCGGTGGAATCGACCGGTCCGGTATCCCGCTCGTGGGACACGAGGCCGCTTCCCGAGAGCTGCGGCAGCAAGGCCGAAAGCGCCTGGGGTTTGGCCTCGAGGGTGGCCAACCGAGTCGCTTCGGCTTCGCGCAGCTGTGGGTCGTTCTGCAGCGCACGCTGATAGATCGCGAGAAGATCTGCGGCCGGCGCCGGACTCAGGCTGAGGCACAATGCAAATAGGGTCAGCAATCGCTTCATGGACTATCCAAACACCAGCCTTTGCTAGGTCATATAGTGTTATATATAACCATATCACCTAACGAGTCAAGACCCTCAAGTGGGGTCAATATTGCGGGATCCGTGGATCCACGTCTCGAGACCAGGCCAATATCCCGCCGGCCAGGTTGTACACCGAGGCAAAGCCTTGGGCGGCAAGGAAACGCGCCACTTCGAGGCTGCGGCCTCCGGATCGACAGATCACCACGGTCTCCCGCTGGGAGTCGAGTTCGCTCTGGCGAGCCGATATCTGACCCATGGGAATGTGCAAGATGTCGGCGGGCACCGGCGCCAGCGTGGTTTCCCAGTCCTCACGAACATCCAGAAGCGTCATCTCGGCCCCGCCTGCGCGCCGTTCCAGGAATTCCCGAGGGGTCATGTCCTTGATCATCAGAACACGAACTTCGGTGCCGCGGTGGCATTGATCAGAGGTTCGACGACGGTTTCGAACAAACTCTCGCGAATCCATTCGTTGCCGTCGACCCGGCGTACCAGGATGGCGTCCATCACGGGCGCCACGCCGACAATGGCGAACATGCGGCCGCCGACGCGCAGTGACCGTTCAAAGCGGGTATCGTAAACCGGCAGCGAGCCGGTGACGGCGACGACGTCGTACTCGCCTAAACGCGCGGCGCCGAAAGCATCGCGGAGCTCGAATTGCACCTTGGCCTGTGGTACGGCGCGCAGGTTCGCTCTGCTTACGTCGATGAGGCCTGCATGAATGTCGATCGAATGTGTCGACGCGCCGAGTAGACTCAAGCAGGCCGAGA
>PMMB01000185.1:4454-9030 GCA_003165495.1 Gammaproteobacteria bacterium
TCGGCAAACGCAAGCTCACGGTACAGAGGAGGCACGAAGGCTTCGCGAGGCACCGCGGATAGCGCATCGAGCACCCGCGGGTCGAGAACCTCCCATGTGCGTATCTGCTGATCGACCATTTGCCGGCGAGCGGCCAGGGTATCCATGATTTCTCGCGCTAATTTAAGGCCGTTGATTATGGTCAATTTCGACAGGCTATGCCATGCCTGTGCGCTATTCTAAAGGTCACGATGATTCGCGACGTACCCAGCCCACTATGGGTTCTAAGATCAAGCGTCGTCATGACTCACCGTTATCGAGGTCCGCGTTGATCTTGCCTTCGATCACACTGTGGTTCTTGACCTCGGCCATTCTGGCGGTGGGCTTGGTCGTGCTGCTTGCGTGGAAGCGCCGCCAGGAACGCGCCGTCAACGACTTCTCGGCACAGGTGCGGCAACTGACGCGCGAGGCCAGCTCGGCGGCGCGCATCGGACTCGAGGGCAAACCCGAGGCGCTGGGTCACTTAGGCTCCGCCGTCAACAAGCTGCTGGAAGACCTCGAACAGCGCGGTGCGCGGCTGCTGGACCGCGAACACCTGTTTCAGCATCTGGTCGAGACCGTGCACGACGCGGTGCTCGTGCACCGCGAACGCATTCTGTTCGCCAACTCGCGTTTCCTGGCGCTGCTCAACTTGAGCGCCGCGGATGTCGTCGGCAGACCCTTGACCGACTTCGTCGCGCCGGAATATGTGGAGTTGGTGCAGAACAATCTGCGGCGCCGGCTGCTCGGCGAACCTGCGGCCGCGCGTTACGAGGTCGAGCTGGTCGGTGCTCAGGGTCAAGTGACGCGCGTGGAGCTCTCGAGCACCGTGATCGACAGCGCCGGCGAAGCGGCGTTATTGCTCAGCGCCCTCGAGATGCTGCCGGAACCCGTGCCAGCGGCGGCTCAAGCGAGGCCGCGCGCCATGGCGACGCTCGATGCCATGGGCGAAAGCGTCATCACGGTCGACGCCGAGGGCCGCATCGACTACATCAATCATGCCGCGGAGACCTTGCTGAACCAACGATTCGATCAGGTCATGGGCAAGTCCTTTTCAGAGGTTGCATCGCTGGTCGATGAGACGGACCGCCGCTCGTTGGGAGATCCGGTGGGCAAGGCGTTGGCCACCGGGGGCCGGGTGACCATGGGCCGGCGCGCCGTGCTGGTCCCTGCCAATGCAGGCCCGGAACGGTCGGTGGAGATCAGCGTCACACCGCTGCGCTTCGACGGCAAGGACATCGTAGGATTGGTGATCGTACTGCACGACACCAGCGAGTTGCGCGGCCTCACGCGTCAAATGACGTATCAAGCCAGTCATGATGCCCTGACGGGGCTGGTGAATCGCCGCGAATTCGAGCGGCGGCTGCAGGAAGCCCTGGACTTCGCACAGACCGCAAACGTCGGGCACGCCCTTTGCTACCTGGACCTCGATCGCTTCAAAGTGGTGAATGACACCTGCGGCCATACCGCCGGGGACAACATGTTGCGCGAGGTTGCCTCGCTCATCAAAGAGGCGGTGCGCGATTCGGATACGGTCGGCCGCATCGGCGGCGATGAATTCGCCCTGCTATTGGTGGGTTGCCCGCTGGAAAAAGCGCGTCAAATCGCCGACGACGTGGTGCGTTCCGTCAACGACTATCGATTCGTCTGGAAGGACAAGATTTTCAATATCGGCGTCAGCATCGGTCTGGTGGAGATCGGCAGCGGCAGCAGTGGCGGCACCATCGAAGACATCATGAATTCGGCGGATTCCGCGTGTTATGTGGCGAAAAAGCAGGGCGGCTTGCACGTCCATGTGTACTCGGCGCGCGAGGAGGCGAACGCGCGGCACAGCGGCGAGATTCATTGGCTGCAGAAGCTGCAAGGCGCTTTGCGGGACAACAAGTTCGAACTTTATTACCAGCCCATCATGCATGCCCGTGCCGGCGGCTTGCGCGGTCCGGCGCTCGAAGTATTCGTGCGCCTCATGGGCGAGAAGGGCCAGCCGAGCGTGCCGCCCGCGGAATTCATGCGTGCGGCCGAGCGCTATCGTCTGATGCCGCATATCGATCGCTGGGTGGTGCAGACGGTGCTTTCCGCGCTCGGGCGCGGCGGTATGAAATTACCCCCCGGCCGCAGCGTCGCGATCAACATCGCCGGACAAACGCTGGGCGATTCGGATTTCCTGGAATTTGTCGTCGAATGCTTCGATCATACGGGAGCGAGCCCCAGCGACATTTGCTTCGAAGTCACCGAGAGTTCGGTGGTGGCGAATCTGGATCATGCCCACCGCTTCATCGCGGTGCTGCACGGCATGGGCTGCGAGTTCGCTCTGGATGATTTCGGCAGCGGTTTGAGCTCGTTCTCGACGCTGCGGACGCTGCCGATGGATTATCTGAAAATCGACGGCACTTTCATCAACAACCTCGCCGGGGACCTCGTGAATAGGGCGATGGTCGCGGCAATGATCGAATTGTCGCGCTCCTTGAATTTCCGCGTCGTCGCGGAACAAGTCGAGGACCAGCTGTCTCTGGACACCGTGGTCGCCATGGGCATCGACTTCGTGCAAGGGTTCGTGGTCGGGCGGCCACAACCGTTATCGGTAATACCCAGCCCTTTGTAGGGAGCTTATAACCCTTAGGCAGGGCCTCATAACAAAACGATGGCATTTTCTTCCGGCTTAGGAGGAAAATCCACTGCTAGCCAACGAGGTGACCTATGCATGTTTATGAGGACAACACGAAGTCCATCGGCCGCACGCCACTGGTCCGCATCAACCGCCTGGATGCGAGCAGCGGCGCGACGGTTCTCGCCAAGATCGAGGGGCGCAATCCCGCGTACTCGGTGAAATGCCGAATCGGCGCCGCCATGGTGTGGGACGCCGAAGAGCGCGGCACATTGAAGCCGGGAATGTCCCTCGTTGAAGCCACCAGCGGCAATACAGGCATCGCGCTGGCCTACGCCGCCTCCGCGCGCGGCTATGGCTGCGTTCTGACCATGCCGGAGACCATGAGCATGGAACGGCGCAAGGTATTGGTCGCTTTCGGCGCCAAGCTAGTTTTAACCCCCGGCGCCAAGGGCATGAAGGGCGCAATCGCCAAGGCCGAGGAGTTGGCCGCCGCGGATCCCGGCAAGTACCTGCTGATGAAGCAATTCGAAAATCCCGCCAATCCGGGCATCCACGAAAGGACCACGGGACCGGAAATTTGGGAGGACACCGACGGTAAAATCGATGTGTTCGTCAGCGGGGTCGGCACCGGCGGCACCCTGACCGGGGTATCGCGCTACATCAAAGGCACGCGCGGCAAGAAGATCCTCACCGTCGCGGTGGAGCCCGTCAATTCGCCGGTCATCACCCAGACATTGGCGAACCAGCCGCTGACGCCGACGCCGCACAAGATCCAGGGCATCGGCGCGGGATTCATCCCGAAGAACCTGGACTTGTCGCAGATCGATCGCGTCGAGCAAGTCACTAACGAAGAGTCCATCGAGACGGCGCGCCGCCTGGCGCGCGAAGAAGGCTTGTTGAGCGGAATCTCGTGCGGCGCTGCGATGGCCGTGGCGCTGCGTCTGGCGCGCGAGCCCGCGCAGAGAGGCAAGACCATCGTCGTGGTACTGCCGGACGCCGGCGAACGGTACCTGTCGGGCGCGTTGTTCGAGGGGCTGTTCGAGGGAGTCGAGAAGATGCAGGCAGTGGCCTGAAGGAGCATATGAAAGCCGCCGTTCACCCACCGCCTACGGCGCTCGAGGAACTCACGGGAGAGTTCCTTGGCAGCTACATGGGCGATGAGCGTGCGCGCCGTATCTCGCAGCGCTATCTGCCGTCGCGCGAAGCCATCGTCGAGATCTTGGAGTCGGTGCTCGATTTGATGTACCCGGGCTACTTCGGCCGCCGCGATTTGAGCAGCGACAATCTCGGCGCGCATGTGGCGCAGTCGGTGGCCGTGCTTGCGCCCAAGCTCGAGCGCGAGATGGAGCACTGCCTGTGCTACGGACGCGAGCGCGACGCGGGGCGCGAGCGCGAGGCGGGGCGGCCTGAATTCGGCGAATGCGCGCCGCGCGCGCACGAATTGGCGGGGATCTTTCTCGGCCGTCTGCCGGAGATTCGCAGTCAGCTGATACTTGATGTGCAGGCGGCGTTCGACGGCGATCCCGCTGCGACGAATCTGGATGAAGTGATCCTTGCCTACCCGGGAGTGCTGGCGGTCAGTGTCTACCGCATCGCGCACGCCTTGTACGATTTAGGCGTGCCGATGATGGCGCGCATCATGACCGAATGGGCGCATTCCAAGACGGGCGCCGATATTCATCCGGGAGCGACCATCGGCGCGGCTTTTTTCATCGATCATGCCACCGGGGTGGTGATCGGCGAGACCACGCATATCGGCGACAGGGTCAAGCTGTACCAGGGCGTGACCTTGGGGGCGCTGTCGTTTCCGCGGGATGCCAGCGGCCAGATCATTCGCGGCAAGAAGCGTCACCCCACCGTGGAGAGCGGCTCCACGCTCTATGCCAATGCCACGGTGCTGGGCGGTCAAACCGTGATCGGCGCCGACAGCGTCATCGGCGGCTCGGTGTT
>PMMB01000054.1:0-18275 GCA_003165495.1 Gammaproteobacteria bacterium
CCTGACTGGCGCGTCACGAGCGGACGACGATGGTCGGAGGGCCTCGCCGCGGCAGTGCTGCGGTCGGACTAGCGGCGCATTCTTCAACGCGGCAACAAGCCGGCAAGCTCGGGGTCGGTCAGATGTCGCCACCCCCCGGAACTCAAGGTTCCCAAGTGAATGTTCATGATTCGCACGCGCTGCAGTCGCTGCGCCTTGTAACCCAGCGCGGAGCACATGCGGCGGATCTGGCGATTCAACCCTTGAGTGAGAATCATGCGGAACGACTGCTGATCGATGCGGCTGACCTGGCAGGGCTTGGTCAGCTCACCCATGATTTTCACGCCGCTTGCCATCATCTTCAGCGAAAGATCGGTGATGGGGCGATCCACCGTCACGATGTACTCCTTTTCATGATTGTTTTCGGAACGGAGGATCTCGTTGACGATATCGCCGTTGTTCGTCAGGAGGATCAGACCCTCCGAGTCCTTGTCCAATCGCCCTATGGGAAAGATGCGCTCGGGGTGCCCGATGAGATCGATGATGTTGTCCTCGATGTGGGCTTCAGTGGTGCAGGTAACTCCGACGGGCTTATTGAGGGCAATGTAAATCTGCTTTTTTTTGGCGCCGATCGGCTTACCGTCGATGCATACCTCGTCGCCGTCCGCGATCCGCGTGCCCAAGGCGGCGAGCTGACCATTGCAAGTAACGCGGCCCGCATCGATCCACTTGTCCGCCTCGCGCCTCGAACAGACGCCGGTTTCGCTGATGTACTTATTGAGTCTCACCTGGTGCTTAAGGCTAGGAGGCGCCGCGTAAGAACACGCCTATTTGCTTCGTCAAGGCCGCCCCGTAGCCGGCGACGTCTACCACCAAGAGCTGCTGCTTAACCGCCCGCAAGCGTTCCGCGGACGGCACGCCGGCCAACACCAAGCGTCTGACGAGTTGCGGCCGTGCGGCGGCGAGCTCCAGAGCAACCTCAGCGCCATATTGAACTCCCAGCAGGTCGATCTGGCGCAGCCCCAATGCGTTGGCCAGATCGGAAATCGCTGTGGCGGCATCCGCAGTACTGCGTGTGGGCGACGGGTCTGATTCNNGGCAAGAATCGGTCGAATGTGTGGCTCGAGGCATCGCTGGGATGCAGACAAAACAATGTCACTTGCTCATCGAAGCCGCCCGTGGTCGGAAAGGCCGTGCGCACATGCAATTGCCCGAATTTACAATCAAAATAAGCCCGTCGGGTGCGGACGCCGGTGGGCGGAACGGATAATTTTGCGGCCTTGATCACTGCATCGGTCTCCAGCTTTGCGTGCATTTGTTGCGGTTAGGATACGCGAAGTCACTACTCGGCTCCGCTGCCGCCCGCGACCGGCCGCCAACATTTGTTGCCTTCATACCACATTTATTTTTGCACTTCTTTACAATAGGCCTAGATTCGGGCGCGGCTCAGGACTAGAGTGTTGCTCGGACGCAATAGGACGCTAGGGAAATAAAAGACCAATCAGCGACAGAGCGCAAAGAAAAGCGCCACAAAAAGGCATGGGGATTCAAGAGCCGGGCAATGCCCGGCTTTTTTATTGGCTCGGGGTGCCCGTCGCGAGGCCCCCGTTTCGTGGGCGGCGCAGATCGGGTGGGTTCCGAGCGCCGCGCATCCTCAAATTCGTGCCACTCGAAGACGAAGCGCATTGCCGATCACCGACACGGAACTCAAGCTCATGGCGGCCGCTGCGATGATGGGACTCAAGAGAATTCCGAAAGCGGGGTACAGCACACCGGCTGCCACCGGTATCCCGACGACGTTGTAAACAAATGCCAGCATGAGATTCTCGCGGATATTGCGCATAGTGGCGCGACTTAAGGAGCGCCCGCGCGCGATCCCGGCGAGATCTCCTTTGACGAGCGTGAGGCCGGCACTTTGCATGGCGACATCGGTGCCCGTGCCCATCGCGATGCCGACATCGGCCTCGGCGAGGGCNNGCCGTGGTGCGATTGTCGCCGGTCAACATGACGATCCGGATGCCCTCGCTGCGTAAGGCAGCGAGCGCTGCCATCGTCGTCGCCTTGATCGGATCGGCCACCGCGATGATGCCTGCCGGCTTATCATCAACGGCCACGAAGAGGGCCGTGGCACCTTCTTTTCGCAGCGCGTCGGCGCGCGCTTCGAGATCGGCGCTGGTCACACCACGGTCCTTGAGCAGCGCGGCGTTGCCGACTGTCACGCGTCGACCCCCGATGGCGCCGGTCACGCCCGCGCCCGTGACGGAGGCGAAATTCGTGACTTCTTGCAGCGCTACCTTGCGTTCGGCGGCCGCGGCGAGGATTGCGCCTGCGAGCGGATGTTCGCTCGATTTTTCCAAGCTCGCGCCGAACGACAAAACGGCGGATTCGTCGAAGCCGGCCGCGGGCACGACCGCCGTCACACGCGGTTTACCCTCCGTGAGCGTGCCGGTTTTGTCGACCACCAAGGTATCGACCTTCTCGAAGCGCTCGAGTACTTCGGCATTTTTGATGAGAACGCCGGCGCTTGCGCCTTTGCCCACGCCGACCATGATGGACATCGGAGTCGCAAGGCCCAGCGCGCACGGGCAGGCAATGATGAGCACCGACACGGCGGCAACCGCCGCAAGTCCCAGCGCCGGAGCCGGCGCCCAGATCATCCAGGCCGCAAACGCAATGATCGCAGAGGCCATCACGGCCGGAACAAACCACGCGGCAACGACGTCCACGAGACGTTGGATGGGGGCGCGGCTGCGCTGCGCCTCGGTGACCATGTGCACGATGCGGGACAGCATGGTATCGGCGCCGATCTTCTCCGCCGTGATCACCAGCGCGCCGGTGCCGTTGATCGTGCCGCCGATGACGATTGCACCTGTTGCTTTTTGAACCGGCATCGACTCGCCGGTGACCATCGATTCATCGACCGAGCTTGTTCCCTCTGTCACGGAGCCATCAACGGGCACCGCTTCACCGGGTCGCACCCGAAGTCGGTCGCCCACGTGGATTTGTTCGAGGGGCACTTCTTCGTCCGTGCCATCGGCACGAAGGCGGCGCGCTGTCTTCGGCGCCAACTTGAGGAGCGCCCGAATGGCACCGCCGGTCTTCTCCCTCGCACGCAACTCAAGGACCTGACCGAGCAAGACGAGAACCGTCACCACCGCCGCGGCTTCAAAGTAGACCGGGACGAGACCGCCATGCTGCCGAAGCCCTACAGGGAATAGGCCGGGTGCAAAAGTTGCCACCAAACTATACGAATAGGACGCGCCCACCCCTAAGGCGATCAAAGTGAACATGTTGGGCGAGCGGTTCAGAATCGAAGCCCAGGCTCGTTGGAAGAAGGGCCACCCGCACCACAGCACGATGGGCGTTGTGAGCGCGAACTGAATCCACAGCGACGCCGCCATGGACACGTAGTGATCCATATTCAACAGGCGCAGGTGGCCGCCCATTTCCAAAACAACGATAGGTGTCGCAAGGACAGCGCCGATTACAAAGCGCCGGGTCATATCCTTGAGCTCAGGACTCGTGCCTTCTACTTCAGGAATGCGCTCAGGCTCAAGCGCCATTCCGCAGATCGGACAACTGCCGGGCTCGTTCCGCCGGATTTGCGGATGCATCGGGCAGGTGTAAATGGTTCCCTGAGCGATGGGCGCACTTGGCAAACTGGACGCTGGCTTAGCTGATCCGCAGCAACAGGCATTTTGAGCGGCTGGCTTCACTGTAAACCTTGGTTGCTGTACTTGATTCATAGGGTAGCCGCGCCCCGGCCACTCTCCCGTCGCGTGAGATCACCGCCCTAATTAGTGGAGCGATCCCATACACGTGACATCGTGAATCCGCGTGAACGGCCTCCCTTGAAGCTCACCACCTCTACCAGGCGCTGTCCGTCATCGGACAGGCTGTAGTGCTCTTCGAACGGCGGATGGTCATCGTCGGGATCGCCACCCTGCACAATGAGTGTCTTTTCCATCCAACCACAGTGTGGGGGCGGCGCATCGCGCGCCCGGGTCGCACCGTCGCGTCCCGGTGAAGCGCCATCCCGGTCGGCTGCGGCCGGATGATGATTATGAAATTTTCCCGCATCCGTAGGCTGACAAACGCGGTTGGTGCCGTCCGAGGTAAAGGCCACGACAGCGGCGACTTGCTTGATCTCGAGTTGCTTGCCCGGCCAGTGTAGGCCTTCGGCCATCGCACTGGCCGACGGCATGACCGGACCGCCCGGAGCGCCGGGATTCATGCCGCCCGAGCCGCCCCGCCCGCCCCGTCCGCCGCCCTGGCGACCACCGCGGCCGCCCGAACCACCCGGGTCGTCGCTCTGGTTAGCGGCAGGAGCGTTGAATTGGGCCTGGATCAAGCGCTGGGGATCGTCGCTGTCCGCCGCGTTGAGGTTCCAGCGTCCGCTGAAGTCCACGCCGGCGGGCGGCGCTTGCTTGAGCTTTTCGCTCGCACAGGCTGCGAGACACACCACTGTCAGAACCACGACGAGTCGCATGCCGCAATCTTATAATGAAGCTCGCCCCGACGGGTAAGTCGCGAGGGTGGGTCCGCAAACCCACACGCGGCCTTCGAACGGCTGAAAGCACACACGCAGCGCCTCGGTCCTGCGCGTAGTTTGAGTGCCGCAGGCAATTTTAGAGTCGGCGAGATCAGCCTGAATCAAATCGACCAGGGACGCACTGGGCTCGCCGGCATCCGTCGGCGGCAGCGCATGCGCGAGGATGCGCGCGTGGATATCGTCACCGCGGGTTGTGTTGCCGAGTACGGCGCGCTTAAAGCGGTCGAGCACGACCAATACCGAACTCAAGGTATTGTCCGTTACATCGCTGGGACGACCCGTNNACAGCGCGAGGGCCCCGTGCAAATCGGCGATCATGAGCATCGGTTCGGGCGACACGTGATAGGTGTCCGGCGCGACCATAACTTCCGTGAGATCAGTTGCCAATGCGGACCCCTAAATTGACCTTGCGATGCTGCACGCAACCACAAATTCCCTCTGCCGAGCAAATCACGGTTTTGCACAGGACCGGCAGTCATAAGCTCATGCTTTCCGGTAATTGGCGGCTCAAGGGTACCGGACGTATCGTAGTGAACTATGTATCGGTACGACGCAATCGACAAAACGCTGGTAAACGAGCGCGTCGCACAATTTCGCGACCAAACGCGCCGCTTCCTGGCCGGCGAACTGAACGAAGACGAATTCCGCCACCTGCGCCTGCGCAATGGCTTGTACATACAGCGCCATGCGCCGATGCTGCGGGTGGCAGTCCCGTATGGACTGCTGTCATCGACGCAACTGCGCACCTTAGGCCGCATTGCACGCCGCTACGATCGCGGCTATGGGCATTTCACGACGCGTCAAAACATCCAGTACAACTGGCCCAAGCTCGAGGAAGTTCCGGATATTTTGGCCGAACTTGCCGAAGTCGAGATGCACGCGATCCAGACCAGCGGTAATTGCATCCGCAACACGACTTCCGATCACCTGGCGGGCGTGACGCCGGAAGAGCTGGAGGATCCGCGCCCGTGGTGCGAGCTCATCCGTCAATGGTCGACCTTTCACCCGGAATTTACCTACCTGCCGCGCAAATTCAAGATTGCGGTCACCGGGGCTGCGCAGGATCGAGCNNGGCTTTGAAATTCTGGCCGGAGGCGGTCTTGGCCGCACGCCCATCATCGGTCAGGTGCTTCGCGAGTTCCTGCCGCGCGAGCATCTGCTGTCGTATCTCGACGCCATATTGCGCATATACAACTTGGAAGGCCGGCGCGACAACATACACAAGGCACGCATCAAGATTTTGGTGCGCTCGTTGGGAATCGAAGAGTTTCGCAGGCGCGTAGAGGCCGAGTGGGAATTGACACGCGCCGGCGGTCCGCGCGTCGATGACGCCCAGATCGCGCGCCTGCGCAGCTTCTTCAATCCGCCGGCCTATCGAAGTCTGTCGAACACCGAACCCGCAGCCGGGAAAAGCACGGCGTTTCGCGCTTGGTACCGTTACAACACGACGGCGCACAAGGTGCCGGGCTACCGTGCCGTATACGTCTCGCTCAAAAAACCCGACGTGGCCCCCGGTGACATCACGGACACCCAGATGGAATTGGTCGCCGATCTCGCCGATCGCTATAGTTTCGGCGAAGTGCGAGTCACGCACACGCAGAACCTGTTGTTCGCCGATGTGGAGCAGGACAAGACCTTCGAGCTCTGGCAGTCGCTTGAAAAGGCCGGTCTCGCCACGCCGAACATCGGTACCTTGACCGATATGATTTGCTGTCCGGGCCTGGATTTCTGCAGTCTCGCCAACGCCGGCTCCATCGATGTGGCGAAGCTCATCAATGATCGATTCGACGATTACGATTACCTTTACGACTTGGGCGAACTCGAGATCAAGATGTCGGGCTGCATGAATGCGTGCGGCCATCACCATGTAGGCCACATCGGCATCCTCGGCGTGGATAAGAGCGGCGAGGAGTGGTACCAAATCACCATCGGCGGTGCAGCGGGCGCCGACGCCTCCTTAGGACAGGTCATAGGTCCGTCGGTGGCCAAGACCGATGTAGCCGAAACGATTGCGCGTTTACTCGATGTTTACGTCGAACAGCGGCGCCCGGATGAACGCTTCCTCGATACGGTGCGCCGTCTCGGTGTGAAGCCATTCAAGGAGAGTGCTTATGCCGCGCCGATTGCTGCGTGACGGTCGAATCGTCGACGATGACTGGTCGTACGTTGCACAAGTCCAGGGCAACGCGGATGCGGCGCTGATCCTGACCTTGGCGGAATGGCAAAACGAGCGTGCGGCGTGGATAGCGCGCGGTGGGCGGCTGGGTGTCGTGCTGCTGCCGGCTCACAAGGTGGAATTGTTGGCGCCCGATATTTCGCGATTTGCGCTGATCGGCGCCGAATTTCCCGGACCCAGCGAAGGACGCGGTTACTCCCAGGCGCGTCTGCTGCGCGAGCACTGGAAATTTGGCGGCGAGATGCGCGCCACCGGCTACGTGCGCCGCGATCAATTATTTTTCATGGCGCGCTGCGGCTTCAACAGCTTCGAATTGCCTGATGCCGACATCGAGGACGCGTATACGGCGTTGTCGACTTTTTCGAGCGCCTATCAACCGTCGAACGACGCGGGGCTCCCGCTCAAGCTACGGCACCGCTGGCGGGATACACCTGCCAGCGCCTGAGGCGTAGGCCCACTTTCTGACCGACGCTGAAGCGCTCGCCTTCGTAACGCTCGCGGCTGATTTCCGCTTCCAGCGGCTCATTGACCGGCAGACCTTGGGCAGAGAGTTCCAGACGCACGATCGGCCCGATCACTCGCACGGCGATCACGATCGCCGGCCAGCCAACCGCCTCGGGTCCGATTTCAATCTCGTGGGGCCGAATCAGTGCGATGCTATTCGTGGCGCCGCTCGACACGTCCGCAGCGGGTGAGATATCGATCGGTCCGACATAGGCACGGCCGTCGCGTAGTTGCACCGGCAGCTCGTTGACTTGGCCCAAGAAACGGTGCACGAAAGCCGAGGTCGGCAAATCATAAACCTCGCTTGGAACGCCGGATTGTTCGATTCGCCCTTGATTGAGGACCACGATGGTGTCGGCCACCTCGATCGCTTCCTGCTGATCGTGTGTCACGAAAATGCTCGTGAAATGCAGTTCATCATGCAGGCGTCGCAGCCAGCGGCGCAGTTCATGGCGCACTTGGCTGTCGAGGGCGCCGAAGGGCTCATCGAGCAGCAGCACGTCGGGATCGACCGCCAGCGCGCGTGCGAGAGCCACGCGCTGCCTTTGGCCGCCTGACAGCTGCGCGGGATAACGCTCGCCCGCCCAGCCGAGCTGCACCAGCTCCAGCAGCGAATGCACCTTCTTGCGTATTTCCGGGCGGCTGGGCCGTTCGCGGCGCGGTTTGACTTTCAAACCGAAGGCAACGTTTTCAAACACGGACATGTGATGGAACAGAGCGTAGTGCTGGAATACGAATCCGACGTTTCGATCGCGAATCGGCCATAGGGTCGCGTCACGGCCGTCGAACAACACCTGTCCTTCGTCCGGCGTCTCGAGACCGGCAATGATGCGCAGCAGCGTCGTCTTGCCGCATCCCGAGGGACCGAGCAGCGCGATCAATGCGCCCGTCGGTACGTCCAAATCGATGTTTTTGACGGCGGCGAATTCGCCGAATTGCTTGGTTATGCCGCGTAAAGCGATGCTCATGTATTTTCCCTCCGCGTCCGGTCGCGCGCTTGGGCGACCGCATGCCGCAGCTCCGGTTGCCGCCATTCCAGAAAGCTCTTGCCCGCCAAGGTCAGCAGCGCCAACAGGGCGAGCAGCGATGCGACGGCGAATGCCGCCGTGTAGTTGTATTCGTTGTACAGAATCTCGATGTGCAAGGGCATCGTGTTGGTCAAGCCCCGAATGTGTCCGGAGACCACCGAGACAGCGCCGAACTCGCCCATGGCTCTGGCGTTGCAGAGCAAGACGCCGTACATGAGGCCCCAGCGAATATTGGGCAGCGTGACGCGCCAAAAGGTTTGCCAACCGGTGGCGCCGAGCGAAAGCGCGGTTTCCTCATCGTCCTTGCCCTGCGCCTGCATCACCGGAATGAGTTCACGGGCAATGAACGGAAATGTGACGAATATGGTGGCAAGCACGATGCCCGGCACCGCGAATACCACTCGGATGTGGTGCACTCGCAGATATCCACCGAACCAGCCGTGCGAACCGAAAAGCAGAATGAAGACGAGCCCGGCAATGACCGGCGACACCGCGAACGGCAAGTCGATGAGTGTAATCAACGTACTCTTGCCGCGAAATTCGAATTTGGCGATCGCCCACGCGGCGGCCACACCGAACACGAGGTTGCAAGGAACCGCGATGGCTGCGACAGTGAGCGTGAGCTTGACTGCCGCCCACGCCACCGGATCGCAGATCGCAGCAACATAAGCGCTGGCGCCTTTGGCCAGCGCCTGGACGAACACCACGAGCAGCGGCAGCACCAGAAACAGGCCCAAAAACAGCAGCGCCACCGCAATCAGCAGCAGTCGGCTTGGCGCCGGGCGGCGCCCTGCGATACGCGCCTCAGCGCTCGCCATGTCGCACCAGGGCCCAGTGTTGTAACGCGTTGATGCCGAGCATGAGCGCGAAGGACAAGACCAGCATCACCACGGCGATGGCCGTGGCGCCGGCATAATCGTATTGCTCCAATTTGGTGACGATCAGCAGTGGCGCGATCTCGGATTTCATCGGCATATTGCCCGCGATGAAAATCACCGAGCCATATTCGCCGACGGCGCGAGCAAAGCTGAGCGCGAACCCGGTGAGCAAGGCCGGCCACAGCGCCGGCAGTACCACGCGTGCAAAGGCTTGTACCGCCGAAGCGCCGAGAGTGGCCGCGGCCTGCTCCACTTCCTTGTCCAGATCCTCGAGTACCGGCTGCAATGTTCGCACCACGAACGGCAATCCGATGAATGTCAGCGCAACGACGATCCCTAACGGCGTGAAAGCCACCTTGATCCCGAACGACAGCAGCCAAATACCGAGCCAGCCGTTGGGTGCGTACAGCGCGGTCAACGCAATACCCGCCACCGCCGTCGGCAACGCGAACGGTAAGTCCACGATGGCGTCGACGAGCCGCTTGAACGGGAACGTGTAACGCACCAGCACCCAGGCGACGTTGAGACCGAAGATCACGTTGATCAGCGCAGCGATCAGAGAAGCGCCGAAGCTCAGGCGCAACGATGCGATTACTCTGGGGGCCGTCACGACGTCCCAGAAGTGGCCCCAGCCCAATCCCAGGCTGCGAATGAACACCGCCGACAGAGGAATCAGCACAAGCAATGACAGATACACCATGGTGTAGCCGAGGGTCAGCCCAAAGCCCGGCAGCACCCGCTGCGGCAGCCGCAGCGGGGTAGGTCTTTTGAGCTCGACTGCCGCGACGGGCGTTGCCATGGGTGTCCTGAAATCGAGTTGGGTGCGCGCCTTGGGCGCCATCGCCGGCAGCGTCGCCGGACACTGTTCTGAAGCGCTCTTCAGGACAATTCGCGATTACTGACCGTAGATCCTGTCGAAGGTACCATGGTCCGCGAAATGAGTGGCCTGGGCACGGGCCCAGCCGCCGAATACGGCATCGATGGTAACCAACTGCGGGATGTTTGCGAATTGCGTTGCGTATCGGGCCGCAACGGCCGGATCGCGCGGGCGATAAAAGTGCTTTGCTGCAATTTCCTGGCCTTGCTTGGAATAAAGATATTTCAGGTACTCTTCGGCCACCTTGCGGGTGCCGTGCTGGTCGACGTTCTGGTCCACGATGCTGACCGGCGGTTCTGCCACGATGCTGAGCGAAGGTGCGACGATATCGAACTTGGCGGGGCCCAACTCTTTCACGGCGAGATAGGCTTCATTTTCCCAGGCGAGCAACGCGTCGCCGATGCCGCGTTCCACGAAAGTCACCGTTGCGCCGCGCGCGCCGGAGTCGAGAACGGGCACGTTGTGGTAAAGCTTCTTCACGAAAGCCTCCGCGGTGACATCATTGCCGCCGGGCTGCTTCAGCGCCCAGGCCCACGCGGCCAGATAATTCCAGCGCGCCCCGCCCGAGGTTTTCGGACTCGGGGTTATGACCGAGACGCCCGGCCGCACCAAATCGCTCCAATCATGGATGTTTTTCGGATTGCCTTTGCGCACCAGAAAAACGATGGTCGAGGTATAGGGCGTGCTGTTGTCGGGTAAGCGCGTCTGCCAGTTCGCCGGGATCAGGCCGCCTGGGATCGCCAGCGCATCGATGTCGTAAGCCAGCGCCAATGTCACCACATCGGCCTCGAGTCCATCGATCACCGAGCGCGCCTGCTTTCCCGATCCGCCATGGCTTTGGTTGACGCGCACCGTATCGCCGGTCTTGCCCTTCCAGTAGGCCGCGAACGCCTTGTTGTAATCCTCATACAGCTCGCGAGTGGGATCGTAGGAAACATTCAGCAGCGTGGACGCGGCCGCGTGCGCCGCCGACCCCATTAATATGACAATCAGGGTCAACGCGAACCGTCTGCCGTTGTGTTCGATCATTAGCCACCCGCTCTAAAACGCGCTCGAGCAGCGAAACTTGAGAAGGCTAACGCCTGGCGTTGCGCGCCGGAAGTACCATCCGGACATCTGCATATACGCTTACGGCATGTCGCGAAGCGGAATGTGCAGATCCTCCAAAATGCGATCCACCTCTTCCTGGGTCTCCAATTTTTCGGTTTCACGCACCAATTTGCGAGGCAGGTGAGGCGCCAGCAGTTCGATGAACTCATACATGTAGGCGCGCAACAGCGCGCTGCGGCGGAATCCGATCCAGGTGGTATGTCCTTCGAACAGATGGGCCGCATCGAGTACGACCAGATCTCCGTCGGTGGCGGGATCGATGGCCAGCCGTGCCAAAATGCCTACCCCTAAGCCGATGCGCACATAGGTCTTGATCACGTCCGAGTCGCGCGCCGTCAGCGCCACGTCGAGCGACAAGCCGGCGGTTTCGAAAAGAGCGGGTAGCGAGGATCGGCCGGAAATGCTGAATACATAGGTGACGATCGGATACTCAGCCAGTTTCTTGAGCGTCAGTTTGCCGGCCGACGCCAGCGGGTGGCCGCGCGGTACGACCACCGCTCGATGCCAGCGATACACCGGCAGACGCACCAGATGCGGGAATTGTTCCTCCGAACCCGTGGCGATGGCGAAATCGACACGGTCGCGTGCGACCATTTCGGCGATTTGCTCCGATGTGCCTTGGTGCAAATGCAGACGCACCTTCGGATACTTGAGTCGAAAGGCGCGAATCACCTGCGGCAGCACGTAACGCGCCTGGGTATGCGTGGTTGCGATCGACAGGGTGCCGCCGTCGGCCTTGCGCAGCTCCGCGGAGGTGCGGCGAATATTCTGCATTTCACGCAGAATGCTGGTGGCGCGCGAAATAATTTCCTCGCCCGCGTCGGTGGTCCGGGTCAGCGCACGGCCCTCGCGCTCGAACAGTTGAAAGCCGAGCTCCTCCTCGAGCAACTTCAGCTGGCGACTGACTCCGGGTTGCGAGGTGTGCAACTGCCGTGCAGCCGCGGTTATGTTCAAGCCGTTTTCATGGACTGCTACCAGATAGCGCAATTGTTGGAACTTCATCGCCCGGACGGCCCTGTCGTTAATTGAGTGTTTGTCCCCATAGGATATAAGTTTGGAGCGCTCTGCGCTTAAGCTAGTCGTTGCCGGCCGCCATCACTAAAACGCATGTCCTCATGCGCTATAGTTCGTTTCGCGAAGACACCGCGCGCCCTATAGTTTCCTGCCTGATTCGCAGCGAAACCGCCGAGACCCCCCAGTGTTCGAGCTCTCCAAGGCTCTGCGCGAGCGCGCAGAGGACAGCATTTCACAACTCCGGAGCGCCGTCGCGGAGTTCAAAAACGTGTGCTATGCCAATAGTTTAGGCTCTGAATCCATCGTCCTCACCGATCTTATTTGGGGAGCGGTGCCACAAATCGAGATCTTCACTATCGATACCGGGCGGCTGTACCCTGAAACCTATGATCTGATTGAGCGAGTGCAGCAACGCTACGGGCGGGCCTTGACTATCTACTATCCTAAGACCGCAGAATTAGAAGGCTGGGTCGGTGAGAACGGCATCAACGGGTTCCGCGACGGTCTTGATCAGCGTCGCGGATGTTGCGGCGTTCGCAAGGTGGAACCGTTCCGCCGCGCCATCTCCGGCCGCAGCGCCTGGATCACCGGCATAAGGCGGGGGCAATCGGCCAGCCGCGCGTTGGCGGCGCCCGTGGAATGGGATGGCGAATATGGCTTATACAAGGTGAGTCCACTGCTCGACTGGTCGGAAAACGAGATCTGGGGGTACATCCGTAAAAAGCGGCTGCCCTACAACACTTTGCATGACAGCGGCTTTCCGAGCATCGGTTGCGCGCCGTGCACGCGTGCGGTGCAGCCCGGTGAAGACGAACGCTCGGGCCGCTGGTGGTGGGAACGCAATGATTCACGCGAGTGCGGCCTGCATCCGCGCCGCCAGATGGGATTTTCCAAGTGAATTATTTTCCGGTCTTCTTCGATCTCACCGAGCAAAAAGTGCTCATCGTCGGCGGCGGCGAAGTGGCGCTGCGCAAAGTCTCGCTGCTGGAGCGTACCGGCGCATTGATCACCGTGGTTGCACCGGATATCGCGCCCGAACTCATGGAACGCGCCGCCGCCGGCAAGCTGAACCTCGCCATTCGGGAGTTCGCTCCCGACGATTTGGATGGTATGCGTCTGGTCATCGTCGCAACCTCGCGCCGCGCGGTGAATCGATGGATCGCGAAATTGAGTGAGTCGCGCAACATTCCCGTCAACGTGGTCGACGACGCCCAAGCATCGCGCTTCATCGTGCCCGCAATCATCGATCGCGATCCCGTGCTGGTGGCGGTCTCGACCGGCGGCGCGTCGCCGGTATTGGCGCGTCGCTTGCGCGAACGGCTCGAAGCGCTGATTCCCAAAAGAATCGGCGAATTGGCGTCGTGGCTGCGGACACTGCGCGGCGCCACGCGCCTGAAACTACGCGACACCGACGCGCGGCGGCGATTCTTCGAGGCTGTCGTGGACGGGCCGGCGGCGCAGCGCTTCATCGAGGGCGACAACCAGGGCGCGCGTCGCATTGCGCAGCAACTACTGGCGACGACCTCGACTGCGCCCCGTGCCGCTGGAGAGGTGACGCTGGTGGGCGCAGGTCCCGGCGATCCGGAACTCTTGACGCTCAAGGCGCTGCGCGCGCTGCAAGACGCCGATGTGATTCTGCACGATCGCCTGGTGCCTCCCGCGGTGCTCGATCTCGCGCGGCGCGATGCGGCGCGGATCTGCGTCGGCAAGGCCGCCGGCAATGTCGGCAGCACGCAGGAGGAAATCAACGCGTTGTTGATCGAGCATGCGAATCAGGGCAGGCGCGTGGTACGCCTCAAGGGCGGCGATCCCTTTGTCTTCGGACGCGGCGGGGAAGAGCTGCAAGCGCTGGCAACGGCGCAAATCAATTTCTCGGTNNTGCGCACAGTGTGACCTTCGTGACCGGTCATGCGCAGGACGGCGGCCAAGAGCCTGATTGGCGCGCGCTGGCGATGCCGGGAACCACGGCAGTGTTCTACATGGGGCTTGCGCGCTTGGATCACATCGTCGAAAGACTGCTGGAACACGGCGCCGAGCCGGTGCGCCCCGCCGGCATCATCTCGCAAGGCACGACGTCGAACCAACGCGTCATCACCGCAACTCTCGCCACCATTCGCAGCGTCTCAAGCGGCGCGAAGTTGCAATCGCCGGCTTTGCTCATCGTCGGCGAGGTGGTAGCCCTGCATGCCTCGCTGGCTTGGTTCAACGCCGGCGCTGCACTCGATCTATCTCAGACCGCTTAAACCAAATCGCACGCACATTCGGTGCCCTGCCGCGCTGCAATATGAGCCGGCCATTTGCAGTGCTGGATTAGGCGTAAACTCAAGTGGTTGAGCTTTCCGAGCTCAGCATTCGAGGTGCTTTATGCGCTCCCATTTTCCACTGGTCATTGCACTTCTAGCGCTCGCAGCTTCCGGCGGCGCCGGCGCGGCCGATAGTTCGGGGGGTGGTGGCGGTGGGCGCAGAGGTGGTGGAGGCGGTGGTGGTGGTGGTGGTGGTGGTGGTGGGCATACAGGTGGCGGCGGCGGTCATGGCGGCGGCGGCGGTCACTTCGGCGGCGGTGGTCATGGAACCCTTGGAACCGCATTCGCAGGACGCGGCAATGTCGGCGCAGAAATGCTCGGTCGCGGCTCGTTCTCGCATGCTCTCGGCAATCTCAGCGCTGCCCACGCGGTCGCGAAAAACGCCGTGGCTTTTCGTACGGTCTCAAAACTAGGTGCCGGCAAACCGGTAACACCACGACCGCTCGTCAAGCATGTTGCCGTGCATGACATGGGGGCTTTCATTGGCCTCTGCGTCTCTCCCGGCCTTGGGGAGAACGACGATCGATGTGGGCGCGCGTCCAAAGCACCGATAAATCTAAAAACAGGTCAGCCGATCGGTTGAATTGAAATTTCGGACTCGCCTTAAATCGCGCGGTACCTACAATAATTGCTGCTGCAACCTGTCGCGCTTTGTCGGTTGCGTTGATCGCGTACATTCTCAGCTCCCCGTTATGTGCAGAGATGACCAGCGACGCAATTGCCGCGCTGGATAAGATTGATCCGCACGCTCCCGCGGCGCTGGCAAGTCGACTCGAGTATGCAGACTTCCTCGCGGGCTCGACGAGCGCAGATTGTCAGCAAAGGCTCGCCAACGCCCAATTGCTGCTCGCAATGATTGCCGCCAATCCGGCGCTGGAAGTGACGCTGCCCAGCGGCCGGGCGCGGGTGGCGAACATCGAGTATCGAATACACCTGGCGCGCGCCTCTTGCGGCAGCAGCCCACCCGATCGTGAGGCCGAGCTTCGCGAGGCGCTCGCCGCGGCGCAGCGCGCCGTCGGCCTGTATCGGGACGCCCTTGATTATCTTTCCATGGCCATCGCACAGTTTGATGTGGGCGTCACGTATCGCATGCTGGGCGACGATAGCGCGGCGATCGCATCGCTCGCGACGGCAATTGATATGGATCGGGAATACGGCTTTCGGCAGGACGCAGAGGACAACTACCAGTTGCTGATGCGCTGGAATCCGGCAGCCGGCGTCATGCAGGATTTCCAAAGTCGATCGGCGGCATTGAAGTTTGGTTGGATCGCGAACGATGCAGACATCGAGATCCAAATGGACTACACCCGCGCTGCCGCGGATAAAATCAATCGAGCTGTCGGCACGGCGTTGGTGAAGCGCCATTTCCGCGAGCGCCATGGTGACTGGGTCGCGTCCTACGAACCAAACATGACCGCCAATGACGCTGATGTGAGGCCGAATGGAGCGGCGGATCTTGACAAGCTGGCGATCATTTTCACGCGTGCGTTGCGACAGCATCCAGACATTGAAGTCAACGACAGGGGCGACTTACAAGAGGTAGTCGACTCCGGCAAGGTGGCGAGGCGGCTATCCGCCGCAACGCAAGCACTGATTCGGGAGCGCGCGCCTGCGGCCGAGATCGCAGCGCGCTCGTCGCGCCGTGCTGCCTACGAGATCGATATCGCCTTCGGTCCGCAGGTCATCGAAGCCACGACGGCACAGGACTACAGTCTTGAAACCGGAGCGTGGATCGGTGCAACACTCGAACAGGGCGTCTGGTACAACATGTCGGCAGCGCTGACAATGCCCGGCATCGAGCAAATCCTTTTGCCGCATGACATGGAGTTTGCCTATACCCACAACGTGCCATGTACGGCCGGCTCAACCATCCAGTCTTGCGTCGAGCTTGTGATACACGCGACACCGCAAGAGGATGCCCTCAAGGAGTTTCTCAAGGCCATAGCGCGCCCGCTGCATCTCCGGCACGGGCAGACCGTGCATTATTGGTCGACGGCTTACTTACGAGTCGTCACCGATCCGAACACGCTCATGACTTATGCCAGCGAATCGCGACGTTATTGGTATTTGTCGATCGATGCCGATCCGCATGGCGCGGAGAATGTGTCGCAGAGGATTGTATCGACGTTCGCATATCACTGAGGGGCGCTCCCGATGGCTTCGAGAAACCCGCGCTCGGCGATCCAGGCCTGGTTGAACAGCCGCGATTGATACTTCGCTCCGCCGTCGCACAAGATCGTGACGATGGTGTGCCCCGGCCCCATTTGTTTGGCGAGCGTCACCGCCGCCGCCACATTGATTCCCGCCGTACTTCCGAGCAGCAATCCTTCTTCGCGCAGCAGCCGATAAACGAAGTGCATGGTTTGCGCATCCGGGATCCGCAGCGCATCGTCGATCGGCGTGCCCTCGAGATTCGCGGTCACGCGGCCGGTGCCGATGCCCTCGGTGATCGATGAGCCGCCGTCGGTTTTCAATTCGCCGTCTTTGACATAGTGGTACAGCGCGCTGCCCGGAGGATCGACAAGAACGATTCGAACCGCGCTGGACTTCGACTTAAGATACCGGGCAATCCCCGCCAGCGTGCCGCCGGTGCCCGTGGACGCGCAGAAGGCGTCGATTTTACCGTCCGTGTCGCGCCAAATCTCAGGACCCGTCGATTCGAAATGAGCGTCGCGATTCGCGGTATTGTCGAATTGATTGGCCCAAATGGCGTCGGGCAGCTCCTCCGCCAAGCGTCCGGCCACCTTTTGGTATTGATTCGGATTGCTGTAGGGCACGGCCGGCACCTTGCGCAATTGCGCCCCGAGGGCTTCGATGATCTGGTATTTTTCGGCCGCCTGATTGTCGGGCATCACGATCACGCATCGATAGCCGCGCGCATTGCAGACATGCGCCAAGCCTATACCCGTGTTGCCCGCGGTGCCCTCGACCACGGTACCGCCCGGTTTCAAGAGTCCGCGCCGCTCGGCGTCCAAGACGATCCACTTCGCCGCGCGATCCTTCACCGAACCGCCGGGATTCATGAATTCAGCTTTTCCCAGGATCTCGCAACCCGTCTCTTCGCTTAACCGACGTAGACGAATCAAGGGAGTATTTCCAATCGCGTCCGTAAACCCGTCACTAACACGCATCAATAATCCTTCCGAAGGGTACTGGGCAGCGCTACGCCGCGGTAGCCGGCGGCTCCGGCAACGGTTCTCCGCCGAGCTCGCGGTGCATTGTGACGACATCCAGCTCGCCGGTCCATTTGGCGACGACCAGGGTTGCAACGCCGTTACCGATCACATTCGTCAGCGCGCGCGCCTCCGACATGAATCGATCGATGCCCAGTATCAGCGCCAGGCCGGCTACCGGCAGCGTACCCACGGAGGACAGCGTCGCGGCCAACACGATGAAGCCGCTGCCCGTTACACCGGCGGCGCCCTTGGAGGTCAGTAACAGCACTGCCAGCAGCGTGAGTTGTTGCAGCAAATTCAACGGCGTGTTCGTGGCCTGCGCAATGAACAAGGTCGCCATCGTCAGGTAAATCGAGGTGCCGTCGAGATTGAATGAATAGCCCGCTGGAATCACCAAGCCTACGACCGATTTGCCGGCGCCGATTTTTTGCAGCTTGGCGATCATTCTCGGCAGTACCGACTCCGAGGACGAGGTACCGAGGACGATGAGTAATTCGTCTTTGATGTATTTGACGAATTGCCAAATGCTGAAGCCATGCAGCCGCGCCACCAGCCCGAGGGCGCCAAAGATGAAGACCAGGCAGGTCCCATAAAAGCAGCCCATCAGAAGCCCAAGCGACAGCAGCGATCGGAATCCGTACCGGCCGATGGTAAAGGCCATGGCGCCGAACGCGCCCA
>PMMB01000054.1:18306-18983 GCA_003165495.1 Gammaproteobacteria bacterium
CGTGGTGGGAATGACGTTGAGAAGAAAATCGGTCACCGACTGCAATTTCCCGGGACCGGTGTACGCCGCCACGGAAGCCGTATCGAGCGTGCGGGGATCGACGTTCATACCGCTGCCGGGCCGCAGGATATTGATCACCGCCAGACCCATGATCAGCGCTACCGTGCTCATGACCTCAAAGTAGATCAGCGCCAGTCCGCCGGTCTTCCCGACCTTTTTCATGTTTTCGACGCCGGCTATTCCCGTCACGACGGTGCAGAAAATCACCGGCGCGATCAACATCTTGATCAGCTTGATGAAAGCGTCGCCGAACGGCTTCATCGCGGCGCCGGCTTCCGGATACAGCGTGCCGAGAAGCACGCCCAGCGTAATGGCGACAATGACCTGGAAATACAGGGAACGCAGCACAGATCTCACACACCGAATCTAAGCGATTCGGAAACTCTGTGGTGGCAAAAAGAATCCCCGGACTTGCCGGGGAATTCGAGTGGAACAGGTGCTAGGTAAAAACCCGACACGTCCTTATTTGGAAGATACGTCCGTGGCACACCGCCCTTACGTTCGACCTTGTTTGTCTCAATCCAGTGTTGCAACTAAGTAACGCTGGTTACAAATGCGCGCTGCGTCGACGACTTGATAATAACAGATAGTATAGATAAATCTAGTAGTTATGGCGT
>PMMB01000369.1 GCA_003165495.1 Gammaproteobacteria bacterium
CCGGAAAATGCCGCCCAACCGACGCGATAGCCGCACGCCCGATAAACCTTGGAAAGACCGCTCATCGTGCAGCACAAGGTGTCGTGCACCAGAGTCGCCATGGGGACGAACTGCGCATCGTCGTAGAGGATCTGGTCGTAGATTTCGTCGGACAACACCACCAAACGATGTTGCTCCGCTAATCGTGCAATCGCGGCCAGCGTCTCGCGCGGGTACACCGCGCCGGTTGGGTTGTTGGGATTGACGATGACGATGGCACGCGTGCGCTTGGTCACCAGCGCTTCGATGTCTTGCGGATCAGGTATGAAGGAGCGCGTCGCAAGACACGGATAGTGCACTGCGCGCCCCGTATTGAGATTCACCGCGGCCGTCCATAATGGATAGTCCGGGCTCGGCACCAACACCTCGTCGCCTGGATTCAGCAAGGCGCGCAAGCAAAGATCGATCAGCTCGCTCACACCATTGCCGATGAACACCTCTTCGGCCGTGACTCCGCGCACCCCGCGCTCCTGCTGCTGCATCACGACCGCCTCGCGCGCCGGGAAAATACCCTTCTCGTGCACGTAGCCCTCGCTGTGGCGCAGATTCTCGATCATCGCCAAGCGCATGGTTTCCGGGGTTCTAAACCCGAAAGCGTAGGGGTTGCCGATATTGAGCGAAACGATATCGTAGCCCAGCCGCTCCAACGCCAGCGCGCGCCGGGCCAGCTTGCCGCGAATTTCGTAGCGCACATTCGCCAGGCCCTCACTGGGGCGAACCGGTTTTCGTTGTGTCATANNGACATGAGTTCCTGCGAGCGGTGGCAGGCAACCGAGTGCCCCGCTGCGACTTCATCGAGATGCGGCACTGTTGTCGCACACAGCGCCAACGCATGGGGGCAGCGGTCACGAAACGCACAGCCGTGATCCAGCATCAGCACGGATGCGATGGGTTCGATGCGTACGGGCGGCGGCATGGCTGCGCCGTCTCGAGCCGGCGCCCCCGACGGCACGGCCGCCAACAACGCACGCGTATAAGGATGCACCGGCGCGGCGAACAGCGCGTCGCGCGAGGCGATTTCCACGAGCCTGCCCGAATACATGACCATGATTCGATGACTCAGATGCCTGACGACGGCAAGATTGTGGCTGATGAACAGCATTGCGGTACCGGCGTCGCGTTGCAGATCGAGCAGCAGGTTAATGATTTGTCCCTGGATGGAAACGTCCAGGGAACTGACGGGTTCATCGCATATCAAGAGCTTCGGACTTAAAATCATGGCACGTGCAATGCCGATCCGCTGGCACTGGCCGCCGCTGAATTCGTGGGGATAACGGCCGATCATGTCGGCGGCCAGACCGACTCGCTCCAGCATCCCACCCACCTGCGCTCTCCGGGCGCGTGCATTCAAACTGGGTTCAAAGATACGCAGCGGCTCGGCGATGGTCTCTCCTACGGTCATGCGCGGATTCAGGCTCGCGAGCGGATCTTGAAAAACGATCTGCAGATCGCGGCGCAGCCGGCGCAGAGTCGTCGCGTCGCACGACAGTAAATCCTGGCCGCGCCACACGACGGAACCACGACTCGAGCGAACCAGACGCAGGATGGCACGGGCTAACGTGGATTTGCCGGATCCTGATTCGCCCACCAGGCCAAGTGTCTCGCCTGCAAAGAGATCGAAGGTCACATCGCATAGGGCTGCGCGGGCACCATACTCCACCCGCAGGTCTGCGACCCGCAGCAAAAGGTCGGTCATGGAAACTAAGGCATTCATGGCGACAACGGGAAATGACATGCCACTCGGCGCGCATTGCCGCTGCCATTCGCATTGCCGACGTCTTCAAGCAGCGGCCGCTCCACCCGGCATCGCTCAGCGGCCCGCGGACAGCGCGGCGCGAACGCGCACCCCTGGAGGGAGTCTCCCGGCCGCGGTGGTTGCCCAGCGAGAGTCGGCAACCGTTCCAAACGCGGGCCCGATAAACTCGGGATGCATTTCAACAACTCGGCGGTATAGGGATGCTGCGCATGCTGGAACAGCTCTACCGCTCCGGCGCTCTCCACGATCCGACCCGCATACATCACGAGAATCCGATCGGCGAGACCCGCCACCACACCCAGGTCATGACTGATCAGCACCAGCGCCATACCGACTTCCTCGCGCATGGCGCGCAGTAGATCGATGATCTGCGCCTGCACGGTCACGTCGAGCGCCGTCGTCGGCTCGTCGGCGATCACGAGCTTAGGATGGCACAGCAAGCCCATGCCGATCATCACTCGTTGACGCAATCCGCCCGACAGTTCATGCGGATATTGATTCAGTCGACGCTCCGGTTCCGGCACCCGGACGCGCTCCAATATCCGTCGCGCGGCGAGCCGCGCCTCGCTCCGCGACTTACCCGCATGACACACCAAGACTTCGGCCAGTTGGGTACCGATTTTCAAATGGGGAGTCAACGAAGTCATCGGATCTTGGAAAATCATCGTGAGCTTCGAGCCGCGGATGCGGTTCAAGTGTTCACGATCAAGACCCAAAATTTCCTCGCCCTCGAAGCGCACACTGCCT
>PMMB01000346.1:0-185 GCA_003165495.1 Gammaproteobacteria bacterium
TCGGCGGTCGCCCAGGTGCGTTCGGCCGGACTCACCAATATCAGATCCGGTATGAGATCGCGGTACACGATGCGCATCGCCATTTCCCGCGCCTCGATGCTGCCGCGGCGTGTCAACGCGCGTTCGAAGTCCTCCGCGCAGGCGTCGATGGACTGGGCCTTTCCGTGCCGCAACAGCGTCAGTCT
>PMMB01000346.1:232-5295 GCA_003165495.1 Gammaproteobacteria bacterium
AGGCAAAAGCGGGCGCCGTGACGCGGGCAAATGATTTCCGTTCCCTCGATGGCGCCGCCCGTGAGTTGGGCGCCGTCGTGAGTGCAGACATCTTCAATGGCAAAATAAGCCTCGCCGCTGCGCGCAACGGCGATCATCCGGCGTCCCACCGGGATGGAGATGGTTTGTCCGTCGCCCAAATCCGTGGTGGGTCCCGTGTCGATCCATTTCACGACCAATTCCTCACGTCGTCTTAGGTCTACATCATGCCGGTTTGCAAACGAGCTTCGTCCGACATCATGGTCTGGTTCCACGGTGGGTCGAATACCAATTCGACATTCGCGCGCGCAACGGTCGGGACTATTTGCACCTTGTCGCGCACGTCTTGGACCAGGACTTCACCCATCCCGCAGCCCGGCGCCGTCAACGTCATTTTGATATCGACCGTGCGCGTGGCATCTTCGTTTTTGCTGACATCGCAAACGTAGACCAACCCTAAGTCGACGATATTGACCGGGATTTCGGGGTCATAACAGGTCTTCAGCTGCTGCCACACGATGTTCTTGATATCTTCTTCCGACGCTCCCGGCGGCACCTCGGGCGCCGTCGCGGCAGTCTTGCCGATGGCGTCCGCATCCTGGCCTGCGATGCGGAATAGATTACCGTCGATGTACACGGTGAAGCTGCCGCCCAGAGCCTGCGTGATGTAGCCCACTGCGCCCAATTTGAGATTGACTTCGACCCCGGCGGGGATGGCCACGGCTTTGACCTGGCGTTGCACGACGATCGGTTCATTTTCGTATGAATGCATCGTTCAGCAACTCATTCGGTGGTTACCGCAGGCAAAACGTGCGGGTTGGTTGATCTAAGCGCGGAGGCGAGAGTGTGCCAGCACAGGCTCGCGCATTTCACCCGTGCGGGGTACGCACGGACCCCGGACAGTGCCGCGAGCTTGCCGAGTTCATCAGCGGGGGGCGCCGCATCGTCGGTGAGAAGCTGGTGTACGCGATCGAACAGGCGCAGCGCTTCGGCGCGCGTCCTGCCTTTCACTGCTTCGGTCATCATGGAAGCCGAGGCGGTCGATATCGCGCATCCCTGACCTTCGAAGCGGATGTCGCTGATCTTGTCGTCATCCAATTTCAAACGCACCGTGAGACGGTCGCCGCACATGGGATTGAATCCCTCGACGCTGGCATCGGCCGGCTCCAAACCGCCAAAATTACGCGGTCGACGGTTGTGGTCGAGAATGACATCCCGGTACAGATCGTTGAGTTCCATGGCGAATTAGGCGAATAGCTTGCGCGCACGTTCGACGCCGGCGGCAAGCCTATCGATTTCCTCGAAGGTATTGTAGAACGCGAACGAGGCGCGCGCCGTCGCCGGTAGTTTGAAGAACTCCATGACCGGCATGGCGCAGTGATGGCCGGTCCGTATGGCGATACCGTCCTCATCAAGAATGGTCCCAAGGTCGTGTGGATGCACGCCGGCGACGGCGAAGGAAACCAGGCTTGCCTTGTCGCCGGCCGTACCCACGATGCGAAGTTCCGGGATTTTGCTCAACGCGGCGGTCGCATGATCGAGGAGGGCGGTCTCGTGGCGCTCTGCGGCATCACGATCCAACCCCTGCAGAAAATCCACCGCCGCGCCCAATCCGATGCTTCCGGAGATATTGGGCGTGCCGGCCTCGAACTTATTGGGTAAGCCGTTGTACGTGGTTTTGGCGAAGCTCACGGCAAGAATCATCTCGCCGCCGCTTTGCCAGGGCGGCATGCGCTCAAGCAGCTGTTCGCGCCCGTACAGGACGCCGATGCCGGTGGGACCGTACATCTTATGGCCTGAGAATGCGTAAAAATCGCAGCCCAGTTCCTGCACGTCCACATGCATGTGCGACACGGCCTGTGCGCCGTCGATCAGCGTGGCGATGCCGCGCGCCTTGGCGGCGGCGATCAAGCGCCGAATCGGCAGGATCGTGCCCAGGGCGTTCGATACGTGTGCGCAAGAAAACAGGCGCGTGCGCGGGTTCATCAGCGCCACCACCGCGTCCTCGTGGACCTCGCCGCGCAAATCGATGGGCGCTACACTAAGCGTCGCACCGGTTTGTTCGCACACCATCTGCCACGGCACGATATTGGCGTGGTGCTCCAGATGCGTGATGAGTATCTCATCGCCCGGTTTCAGTATGGGTCTGGCATAGCTCTGTGCGACGAGATTGATCGCTTCGGTGGTGCCGCGCACGAATATGATTTCGTGCCGCGACCGGGCGTTGATGAATTCGACCAGTCGATCCCGCGAACTCTCGTAGAGGGCCGTCGCCTCCTGACTCAGCGTGTGGACGCCGCGGTGTATATTGGCATGGTGGTGGCGTTCGTAGTCATCGACGGCGTCGATCACCGCGAGCGGACGCTGTGCCGAAGCGCCGTTGTCCAAATAGGCCAGCGGCTTGCCGCGCACCACGCGCGCCAACACGGGAAATTGCCGACGCAGGGCGTTCACGTCGAAACCTGCGGCTCGATCGGCCAATGCAATATTTTTCATCGAAATTTCCGCAGTGTTTGCGAGTCGGGCAATTGGGAAATCAACGCGTTTTCGATCGCAGCTCGCGCCGAGGCCACCGACATGCCGGTGAGTACATCGGCAAGGAAGGCATACACCAACAGGCTCTGCGCCGTATCGCGGTCCAGGCCGCGCGAGAGCATGTAAAAGAGCATGTCGGGGTCGAGCCGACCGGTGGTCGCGCCATGCGCGCATTTGACCTCATCGGCATGAATTTCCAGTTGCGGCCGCGTATCGATCTCGGCGGTCGGCGACAGGAGCAAGCCGCGACAGGACTGCTGCGACTGCGCATGAACTGCGCCGGCGTTGACGATCACTTTACTGTTGAATATGACGCGGCTCGCGTCGCTGGCGATGGCGCGTGCCGTTTGATTGCTGCGCGTATCGGGGGCGCCGTGGGTCACGATATTGACGCAGTCGACGTGCCGATCCTCGTGTCCCACCAATAGCGAATAACTATCGAGCGAGGCGCCCGGCTTTTCCAGGTGCGCTTCGAGAGCCGTGCGCACCAAGCCGCCGCCCAGCACGATCGTGAATTGCTTGCACTGACTGCCTTGGTCCTGACGGATATTGAGGGAATCCAAGTGCGTGGCGGCGGCACCCGTCGCATACACGCGGTAGTGTTCGAGCTGCGCATCTTGCCCGAGAGCGATGTGCGTGTTGGAATTGTTGAGCGGGGCGTGTTCACCCTGCGCCACATGATGTTCGATGATCGTGGCGCTGGATCCCGGGGCCGCCTCGATGATCACGCGCGGGTAGGCGATATTATTGGCGCCGTCAGCGGTAGCGACATGCAGGATGATCAGCGGCATCGGGACGCGGGCGGTGATCTTCAGATACAGGCCATCGACAAACAGAGCGGTGTTGAGCAAGGCCCAGCGTTGCTGGTCGGCGTCCGACAACGGCTCCAGAAAGCGTAGCAATGTGTTGGGATCTAGGCGAGATACTTCTCGTAGACTTTTGATTTCTATGCCATTTACCAGGCCTTCCGCCACCGGCAACGTTGGATAGCCGTTGACCATGAGCAGCGACGCGGCGCGGTCTGTCTCTCCCAGTAGCGCGAGCGGTGCGTACGGTTCGATCTGTCCGCGAGTCGTCCGCGGCGCGTCCACGAAGCTCTGCGCGGCGAGGCTGCGAAGGTCGGTGTAGCGCCAGGTTTCGTCGCGCAAGGATGGTAGACCGAGCTTGAGAAATCGCTGCATGGCCTGTTCGCGCACCGGAGACAGCGAGTCGGCGGACCGCGCTTGCCATTGCGCGGCGAAGGAGCGCAGCGCCGCCGACTGGGGCACAGCGGTTGATTGCAGTGCCCGGCTCATGCGACCTGACTCTGCGACACCCAGTCATAACCGCGACGTTCGAGTTCTTGTGCGAGCGACCTATCGCCCGATTTCATTATCCGTCCGCCCGACAACACGTGTACCTGGTCCGGCACGATGTAATCGAGCAAACGCTGGTAGTGGGTCACCAGCACGACGGCGCGTTTGGGATCGCGCAGGGAATTCACGCCCGCGGACACCACCTTGAGCGCATCGATATCCAGGCCGGAATCCGTTTCGTCCAATATCGCGAGCCTGGGTTCCAATACCAGCATCTGCAGAACTTCATTGCGCTTCTTTTCGCCGCCCGAGAAACCCTCGTTGACGCCGCGCGTCAGGAAAGATTCGCTCATTTGCATGAATTTCATCTTTTGTCTGATGAGATTCAGAAAATCATAGGCGTCGACTTCGGGTTCTCCGGCTGCTTTGCGTTTCGCATTGAGCGCGGCTTTCAACAGATAGACATTGTTGACGCCCGGAATTTCCACAGGATATTGAAAGCCCAGAAACAACCCGGCGCGGGCGCGCTCTTCGGCGGGCAGCGCCAGCAGATCGCGGCCGTCGAAAGTCACCGAGCCGCCGGTGACTTCGTAGTCCTCACGGCCCGCCAACACTTGTGCGAGAGTGCTCTTGCCCGAACCGTTCGGGCCCATGATGGCATGGACTTCGCCGGCGCGGACCTCGAGATTGACGCCCTTCAGTATGTCTTTGCCCGCAACGCGGGCACTCAAGTCGGTAATTTTAAGCAAGATTTTTCCTCTAAAGCCGCTAGCCGACGGCGCCTTCCAGACTCACGCTCAACAGGTTCTGCGCCTCGACCGCAAATTCCATCGGTAGCTCCTTGAATACCACTTTGCAAAATCCACTGACGATCATGTTGACCGCGTCCTCCGCCGAGATGCCGCGCTGCAAGCAATAGAACAGTTGGTCCTCACCGATTTTGGAGGTGCTGGCCTCGTGTTCGACCGTTGCGGTCGGATTCTTGACCTCCATATAGGGAAACGTGTGCGCCGAGCATTTCGGACCCATCAACAGCGAATCGCATTGGGTGAAATTGCGCGCGCCCGCAGCGCTCGGCAGGATTTTCACCAAGCCGCGGTAGGTATTCTCGGCATGACCGGCCGAGATGCCCTTGGACACGATCGTGCTCTTGGTGTTGCGGCCAATGTGGACCATTTTGGTGCCGGTGTCCGCCTGCTGATAGTTGTTGGCGAC
>PMMB01000346.1:5338-7700 GCA_003165495.1 Gammaproteobacteria bacterium
CCGCCCAGGCCATTCTCATCGCCCGGATACCAGTTCTGAACGGTCGAGTACTTGATCTGCGCGTTGTCCAACGCCACCAGCTCCACTACGGCGGCATGCAGCTGGTTCTCATCGCGCATGGGCGCCGTACAGCCCTCCAAATAGCTCACCGACGCAGCCTCTGCGGCGATGATCAAGGTGCGCTCGAATTGACCGGTCTTGGCGGCATTGATGCGAAAATAAGTCGATAGTTCCATCGGGCAGCGCACGCCCGGCGGCACATACACAAACGAGCCGTCGGAGAACACCGCCGAATTCAGTGCCGCGAAAAAATTATCGCCCGGCGGCACGACGCTGCCGAGATAGCGTTCGATGAGTTCCGGATGATCGCGAACCGCATCCGAGAACGAACAAAAGATAACCCCGGCCTTTCCCAATTTCTCTTTGAAAGTCGTCGCGACGGACACGCTGTCGAATACGGCGTCGACCGCGACGCCGGCAAGTCGCGCGCGCTCGTGCAAGGGTATGCCCAACTTGGCGTAGGTCGCGAGCAGCTTCGGATCCACTTCATCGAGGCTCTTGGGCGCATTCGCCGGCGCACGCGGCGCCGAGTAATACGAAATGTCTTGGTAATCGATGGGTTTGTAATGCACATGGGCCCAAGTCGGCTCTTGCATGGTCTGCCAATGCCGAAACGCCTTCAGACGCCAGTCCAGCAAAAACTGCGGCTCGTTTTTCTTCTTCGATATGGCAGCCACGACATCTTCATCGAGTCCCGGCGGCAAGCTGTCGGACTCGATATCGGTGACGAACCCGTGCCGATATTTTTGCGCGAGAAGGGTTTCAACATCTTGGGATTTGCTAGACACGAGAGTTTCCAGTTGCCATTACGCTTCGATCCGACTTAAGTTGCGTTGTGCACACGAATTTCCGACGCCAAATCGGCAACGCGCAGGGTGGCGGAGTCCAATCCCGCCAATTGGCGCAGCGTTACCTCTTCCAGGGCGCGGCGGATGGCGGCGTTCACCCGCTGCCATGCGCCGCTGACGCGGCACTGGCGCTCGATGCCGCACTGACTCGAGGCGCCGCTGCATTCGGTGATTGCGATCGGACCCTCGAATACGTCCAGAATTTGTGCTGCGGTAATCTGCTCGGGACCTCGTGCCAGACGATATCCGCCTTGCGAGCCGCGCGATGAAATCACCATGCCGGCGCGTTGCAGACCTTTGAGTACCTTGCTCACGGTGGGTCGGCTGAGGCGCGTACGCTCAGCCAATTCCGCAGCGGCGAGGGTTAGCGCGGGCTCTTGCGCTAGACTAGCCAGCACGACGGTCGCGTAGTCGGTCAATTTGCCCATGCGCAACATATAAATTGTGCCCCTGGTCGAATCTTGATGTGGGACTAGTTTAGTCCTATTTGATTTGAAGGTCCACCCGCAGGGCGGATCCAGCCTGATTTTGTTATCCTTCGGGTCCGTCACCCGTCGAGTTCAGCGAGACACGCCAGACATGAACACCGAAAACTTAAGTGCCACAGCGCGTGCGTTAGTCGCAAAAAGTAGAGGAATTTTGGCTGCCGACGAGAGTTCGAACACCATCAAGAAGCGCTTCGACGGCATCAAGCTGGAATCCACGGAAGAGAATCGGCGTGCGTACCGGGAAATGCTGTTTACCGCGCCCGGTGCTCAGGAATACATCAGCGGCGTCATCATGTATGACGAAACCCTGCGTCAAAAGACCAAGGACGGCGTGCCGTTCACGACCTACCTCGCGCAGCATGGAATGATACCGGGCATCAAAGTCGACACGGGAGCGAAGCCGCTGGCCGGCTTTCCCGGCGAAACCATTACCGAAGGACTCGATGGATTGCGTGAGCGGCTTGCCGAGTATCACAAACTGGGTGCGAGATTCGCGAAATGGCGCGCGGTGATCGATATCGGATCCGGAATCCCGACGCTCTATGCCATTGACGCCAATGCGGAAGCGCTGGCGCGCTACGCGACGCTGTGCCAGGAAGCGGGGATCGTGCCGATCGTCGAGCCTGAGGTGCTGATGGATGGAGCCCACACTTTGGAGCGCTGCGAAGAGGTGACCAACATCGTGCTGGACAGAGTGTTCGAGCATTTGTTTGCCGCGCGCGTATTTCTGGAGGGCATGGTGCTCAAACCGAACATGGTCGTGCCCGGTAAAAAGAGTGCTCAGAAGGCGAGCTCCGAACAGGTCGCAGAGGCCACCGTTCGCACCCTGAAACGTCAAGTCCCCACTGCTGTTCCTGGCATTGCGTTCTTGTCGGGAGGTCAAAGTCCGATCGAAGCGACCCAGCATTTGAGCTTGATGAATGCGGCCGGTCCGCTGCCATGGGCGCTGACGTTCAGCTACGGGCG
>PMMB01000161.1:0-187 GCA_003165495.1 Gammaproteobacteria bacterium
CCAGCCAAAGACGGCTGAGCAGGCGTCCGACCTGCCGTCAAAGATCACTCGCATGAATGAAGATGGTTCCGAGACCGTCGAGGATGTACCCAGCGACAGTGGCGCGCACAATCCACTGCTGGCGGCTGTCGCCTCAACGGTTGCGGCCTCGACGTCGACGGCATCCGCTGCCACGATGAGTGGCCCT
>PMMB01000161.1:193-2529 GCA_003165495.1 Gammaproteobacteria bacterium
ACCGCGGTTCCCGCCGGGCAAGTCGAAGTACTGGAGTTTTTCTGGTACGCCTGTCCGCACTGTTACGCGATCGACCCCTTGGTCGAATCGTGGAAGAAGACCAAGCCGGCCTACGTCAGCTTTTCACGCGTCCACGTGTTGTGGAACGAAGCCCATCGTTCCCTGGCGCGGTTGTATTACACGCTGGAGAGCTTGGGCAAGTTGGATCAGTTGCACGGCGAAGTTTTCAAGGAAATTCATGTCAACGGCAATCCTTTGGTTGCCGGCGATCCGAATAACACGGCGGAATCGGAACGCCTTCAAACTGCGTTCGTGAAAAAATTCGGTGTTTCGGAAAATGATTTCAAGAAAGCCTATCGTTCGTTTGCAGTTGACACAGCGCTGCAAAGAGCCGACCAACTGGTGCAGCGCTATCGAATTGACGGAGTTCCGACCTTCGTCGTGAACGGCAAATACGTCGCCGACGTGCGCTCCGCCGACGGCCCGGAGCGTCTGCTGTCGCTGGTCGGTGATCTGGCGGCGCAAGAGCACAAGCACTAGCTTAGGAGTATGCGCACACACACCGGCGGCTGTCATTGCGGTCGCGTCCGCTTCGAAGTAATCGCACCGGCGAAGCTCGAGGTCGCTGACTGCAATTGCTCCATTTGCAACAAATGCGGGTATTTGCATTTGATCGTACCGGCCGATCGGTTCAAGCTGATCAGCGGCCGCGAGGCGCTCTCGACTTATTCGTTCAACACGCACATCGCCAAGCATTTCTTCTGCTCCACCTGCGGCGTGAAGTCGTTCTACATTCCCCGTTCGCACCCTGACGGGATCAGCGTCAACGCGCGCTGCATCGACAGCGATACCGTCGAATCGATGTCGGTGAAGCCGTTCAACGGCCGCAATTGGGAAGAGGGGCGTGCCGAGTATCGCGACGCACCGGATACTTGAGTGCGCTGCACGACGAACATACAGGCGCCATCGTTAAGATTATGTTGACCTGAACTGGAGTGGACTGCAGCTGTGGTGGAAATCTGCGGTGGGTAGTGCGCCCGGCGGGATTCGAACCCACGACCCTCGGCTTCGGAGGCCGATACTCTATCCAGCTGAGCTACAGGCGCATTGTACGGGGTGGCGATACTACTCGCCGCCGGTAAGCGGCGTCCAGCGTCTCTTGATAGTTCCCCCAATTATCGAGCTGCGCGGGCGCGTCGCCTCTGCAAGCTCGTCCGGTGCCCATGCTTGCTCCGTCAGCGCGCAGTGGGGGAAATCTTCGAGAGTGACCATTGGATTCCCATCGCGAAATGCTGTTGCCGGCTTGCTACGGGTCAAAGAATTCGACGATACCGGTCTCCAGTGAGTACTCAGCGCCAACGACCACGAGTCCGGCCTTTTGGATGAGCTGCTCGATGATGTCCGAGCCGTGTCGCAAATGCCTCACGGACGCGCGGATATTGGCGCGAACCGCCGCATGACCCAAGGCGCGAAGATCGTGCCTGAGTTCCGTCGTCAACAGGCCTTCGACGGACGGTCGTATCAAATCTACAATGGAATGCAAATTGCGCGACTGATTCTCGATCGGTCGCTGCAATTGCTCCAGCGTCGCTTCAATGGCACCGCACTGCGTGTGGCCCAACACCACCACCAAGCGCGTGCCGAATTGCTCGGCGGCGAACTCGACACTGCCGATCAGAGAAGGAGCAACGATGTTACCGGCGACGCGAATCACGAACAGGTCTCCTAGGCCCTGATCGAAGACGATTTCGACGGGTACCCGGGAATCGGAACAACCGAGAATCGCCGCGAATGGCTCCTGACTCGCAGCCAACTCGAGACGGCGCGCCCGACCCGCAATTGCGTCGCGGTTGCTGATGTCCGACACGAAGCGGCGGTTTCCCTCCTGCAAAAGCGCGAGCGCATCCCGAGCCAAGATCATCGATGATTCACTTTAGTTCCGCTGATGGGCGATCGGAGTTTGACGCTGCTCTGGAACGTGCGCATCGAATCGACACAAACCCGAACTCGCCGGTTACGAAGGACGGCCCGTGGAACTTCCGCGGTATCCGAATAGGCGTGCGGGCAGAAACAGAACCGCCCGCAGCAACGCGAACATGGCGTCGAATGTAATAGCAACCACGCGAAACGGCAGCGACAAGAGCCACAGTAGAGGCCAGAGAACGATGGCCAGGAGGGCCAACGGCCAGCACAACACCAACAGAAGGCACCAGCCGACAATCACGAGCAGCGCTTTCACAGGGGTCTCTCCACGTTTACTGGCCGCAACATTAGCATACCCTTGAGATCCTCGAGGTCATTGACCGCCGGCAAGCAGTACATGGACGCCCCCACTT
>PMMB01000247.1:0-1533 GCA_003165495.1 Gammaproteobacteria bacterium
ATGATGAAGGAGCTGGCGCTGCTCGGCTATTTCACGTCTGAAGTCGGCTGCACCCAGGCGATGCGCTACATTGAGTCGCCGGGCCGCTTCGATCCTTGTATTCCGTACACGCCGGGTGAGCCAGCCTGGGCAGCGCATGCCTGATGTTGGGTATTCATTCGCGACCCCGTCATTCGAGTCACTGAAGCAACAAACCTATGAATAAACAGATGCTCTACGTGTGCAGCCTGATGGTAATGCTCGCGAGCGGGACCTGTTCAAAGGAGGCCTTGTCTCAAGGTGTGGCCGGGAGTCAGAACTCAGCCAAGGAGACCGCCGGCGCCGCCAAGCCTGAGGACACCGAACAATGGGAGCCCGTTCCGCTCAGGGTTGCGCCTGGTGTAGAGGGCAGCGCAGCTCCGTCTGACGCCATCGTTCTGTTCGACGGTCGGAACCTGGATGAATGGGTAATGACCAACGATCGCTCGCCGGCCCGCTGGCGCGTCGAGAACGGTACGCTGGTTGTCGATAAGGCGTTGGGCAATATTGAAACGAGGCGCCTATTCAAGGATTATCAGTTGCATCTAGAGTGGCGAATTCCAGCTGACATCACCGGCGAAGGTCAAGCGCGAGGCAACAGTGGACTCTTCCTCGCTTCGACGGGTCCCGATGACCACGGCTACGAAATTCAAATTCTCGACTCTTGGGAAAACCGAACGTATGTGAATGGCCAAGCGGCCAGTATTTATAAACAGAACCCTCCGTTGGTCAACGCGTCCCGCAAACCGGGACAGTGGCAGAGCTACGATGTGGTATGGACAGCGCCCGTCTTCCATCCCGACGGAACGCTGGAAACGCCGGCGTCTGTGACTTTGTTCCACAACGGTGTGCTCGTCCAGAATCATTTCCGATTATTGGGTGAGACCGTCTATNNAGCTTTCGAAACATTTGGGTCCGTGAGCTGAGCTAGAGCGACGTCTTGTTAGCCGCCCGAAGGCATCAGAGCCGCCGGCTGTGGGGCACCGTGTGTGCCGACTAACAATGCAACAACCAATCACGCGCCAGTTGGTACGTATTATCTTCGCATTCGCCGTGGCTTGTTCGGTCACCACTCGTCCGGCGTATTCGCAAGCCGCAGAGCTTCCCGTTTACACCGACGATGATGGTTCCAACTTATGGCTCAAATATCACACCGTTCGCGGCACAACCCTGCTCGCCGATTACCGCTCCAAGATAACGCAGATCATTGCTCAAGACACATCGCCGCTGGGTAATTCAGCACGCGATGAGTTGATTCATGGTTTGTCGCATCTGCTGGCGCAGAAAATCCCTAATGCAACCGCGGTAACGCAACATGGGACCATTGTTATTGGTAGCTCGGCAACCTCGACAATTATTGCAAGCCTCGGTTGGGAGGCTGAACTGAATGCTCTCGGCGATGAAGGATTCATCATTCGTTCGGCAGTGACATCGGGGAAAAATGTCATTGCGATCGCAAGCAAAACGCAGCGCGGCGCGCTCTACGGAACCTTCAATTTCCTGCGGCTGCTGCAA
>PMMB01000247.1:1576-9313 GCA_003165495.1 Gammaproteobacteria bacterium
GATAAGGTCAATCCACGTATCAAGCTCCATGCCCGAGCGCTCGCTGCACTGGGTATCAACGGCATCACGCTCAACAACGTCAATGCACAAACGGACTGGATCAAGGCAGCGAACTTGCCGAAAGTGCGGGCAATCGCCAATGTGTATCGCGACTATGGCGTCAAGGTTTATTTGGCCGTGCGTTTCGATTCGCCGGCTGCAATCGGGGGCTTACCCACCGCGGATCCGCTCGATGCCAATGTCATCAAATGGTGGACAAAAAAGGTTGCGGAAATTTATGAGGCGATCCCCGATTTCGGTGGTTTCTTGATCAAGGCGGATTCGGAGGGACAACATGGCCCGTCCGAATATGGCCGTACGCATGCGCAAGGCGCCAACATGCTGGCCGGGGTGCTCAAACCACATGCCGGCATCGTCATGTGGCGCGCCTTTGTCTACGACCCCAATATCGATGCCGACCGCGCCAAACGATCCTATAAGTTTTATAAACCCCAGGACGGCCAGTTTGCCGGTAATGTTTTTCTGCAAGTGAAGAATGGTCCTTTGGATTTTCAGCATCGCGAACCGATTCATCCATTGATTGGCGGCATGTCCAATACCAAGACCGGTCTCGAACTGCAGATCACACAGGAATATACCGGTCAAGCGACGCATCTCGTCTGGCTTGTACCTCAGTGGAAGTCGTATCTCGATTTTGACACCAAGGCAACGACACTGAATGCAAGAGTAAAGGACGTCATAGCCGGCACCACCTTCGGATACGACAACAGTTTGTTTGCAGGCGTATCGAACATGGGCGACAGCCCCAACTGGACGGGGCAGACCATGGCGCAGGCCAACCAGTACGGTTTCGGTCGTCTGTCCTGGAACCCGAGTTTATCCGCTGGCGCAATTGCGGATGAATGGATAAAGATCACGTATGGGGTTGATCCACTGGTGATCGCCGGAATAAAATCCATACTGACCGGTTCGTGGTCTACTTATGAAAAGTATTCAATGATCGGCTCCACGGGCGAAGTCAGATCGCCTGCCAATCATTTTGATCCCGACATGGTGACCAATCAGACCTACAGCATGGCCGATGCCAGCGGGGTAGGATTTGACCGTACCCGCGCCGGCAGCGGCTACGTCAATCAATATTCGGCGGCGGTGGCGGACATGTACAACAATCTGGCCACGACGCCGCCTGAGTTCCTATTGTGGTTCCACCATGTACTCTATACGTACAATGTGTTTCCCGGAAAAACGGTCATTCAGTGGATCTACGACACGCACTTTGAAGGTGAAGCCGAGGCGCAGGGCATGATCGATAAGTGGGTTTCGCTCAAGGGAAAGATGAGCAGGGTCTGTTTCTACGACGTGCTCAAGAATTTGAATGCTCAGAAAGCTCAGGCGAGCATCTGGAGACGATACATCAATCATTATTTTTGGGATTTATCCGGAATCGCCGACGATCAGGGACGAAGCGTTAGTGCACGGTCAAATTGAGCGTCGGGCCTGCCGCCTTGCGGGGGAAACCCCGTCTACTATCGGCAAAATTGCGTCTTCGGGCGCATTAGCCGAATAAGTCTTGTACTGAATTCTTATATCGCCCATCCGGCGCGATATTCGCGAGTCAAGTATTGGTTTGCGTCGGCATTATTGGTGATTTGCCCGCGCTCGCCGTCATACAGAATCTTCTTTCCCTGCCCCGCACGCAGCGCGACAAGACCCAGCAGCATTGTCTCGATGAGCTGCGCCGCATACTCTATCGGGGAACTCGCCTTCGCCTCGCCTCGGATTGCCTTGGTCCAGTTAAGCTCATGACTCCACATGATCCGCGGGATGCTCTTAGGTATAGCAGCCGCCGCCTCTGTCAGCGACTGCGGATACAGTCGCGGATTGGCGCCGTAGGTATCGTGCAAAAGAATGCCTTTCTCTCCGATGAATATCACGCCGCCTTCGCTCGCAAGCTCAACGTTATCCGGCAGGAGGTCCGGGCGGGGCGGATAAATTCCACCGTCGAACCAAGATAGTTTCACTGGTGGCTGCGTGCCGCGGGCGGCGAATTGATAGTGCACGCAAGTTGATACCGGATACGACACCGGTTTGTGCTGGGGCGTGGTGCCCCATTGGGTCGAGGTAGCCTCGATGGTCGAGGGATAAGTGAGTCCCAATGCCCAAAAGGGATGATCGATGAGATGGGCGCCCATATCACCCAGCGCGCCCGAGCCAAAATCAAGCCAGCCGCGCCAGTTGAAGGGGTGGTAGATGGGATGATAGGGAACATTTTCCGCAATCGGCCCGAGATACATATTCCAGTCGAGTCCTGCAGGCGGTGCGCCGCCGCTACCCATTGCGGCGGCGAGCACATCCTGCACATGACGGTACGTCCAGGGGTTGCCGAAACCGCCCGGTATTTCGGGCGGCGCCATCCCGGTCGGGCGCGGCAGTCCTTGCGGCCAGTATGCAACCGGCCGATTGGTCCAAACGTGCACCTCGTGCACGGGGCCGATGATGCCCGCGGCAATCCACTCGTTAATGAGACGCGCATCTTCGCTTGAATGTCCCTGATTTCCCATCTGAGTGACAAGCTTCGGACTGGCGAGCGCGCGCTCGCGCAGAACGCGGGCCTCATGCACAGTGGCTGCGAGCGGCTTTTGCACATAGACGTGCTTGCCCAGATCCATCGCCGCCATTGCGACCGCCGCGTGCAGATGGTCGGGGGTTGCAACCACGACTCCGTCAATACTCTTCTCTTTCGCGAGCATCTCGCGAAAATCGCTATAGCGCTTCGCTTTGCCGAACTGTTCCCGGAGTTTCAGGCCATCGGGCCGCGGGTTGCCGTGCTCATCGGTCAATTTATTCGCCATCGTGCGTTCGCTATATGCGAAGTCGACATCGCAGACTGCGCCAATATGGTCGGTTTGAGCGAGCACGAGCGCATTTTGACTTCCTATTCCACCGAATCCGACGATGGCGACATTCACCGTATCGCTCGGGGCACGCCGGCCGCGGCCGAGAACGCGGTTCGGTAGGATCAATGGCGCACTAGTGGCCACCATTGCTCCGAGTGTGGCACAGCCTGTGCCCGCAACAAACTCGCGGCGAGTCAGGTCTTTCGTATTCGACATCTCAACGTTCCTTTTGAGGTTGCCATTTGCCCTGGGCCACCGCCGGAACGAATCTATCCAGGCCGCGTGGCGGAAACGTGAGGGTCTTGCCCTGCTCGGCACTTTGATAGGCTGCCATCAGAAGCTTCACGACGTCCAGACCGTCATCGAAGGTCAGCAGGGGCTTTTCCTTGCCGAGAAACACGCGCACGAAATGCCGATCTTCGTTCTCGTAACCGTATGCCGCGGCTTCATTCGCTATGACCGGCATCAATCCGGTCTCCGCGTTTTGTTTCTCGAGGAGATCCTCGCCTGCTTTGCCGCGCACCGCGCGCGAAAAAAAGAGCTTTAGACCACTGTCGAGCGTGTTCCATGACATTGAGTACTCGGGTCCCAAGAGTTCGGCGGACAAGCGCAGGCCTGCACCGACGAAGCTCCACGACGTGGACGCTTCGCCGATCACGGTGTGGCCATCATCGGTGGCGAACTCGATTGTCGTGCTCGCGAAATCCTCGGACGGATGCTTACCGTAATCAACGCCGCGCCCGAAAGTCCGTGCGAGCTCCTTCTTGTAGTAGGGGCGCGTCCATTTGAGGCTTGCGATGTGCGCTGTGACGCGCACCGGCCGCACGGAAGACAGTGCGGCGCCGGGACGGGTCAGGAGATGCCGCACGAGCAACACTGAGTGGCACATCATATCGTTGAGCACCCCGCCGCCCTGCAGCTCGCCGCGCCAGAACCACGGCATATGCGGTCCGCTGTGCTCCTCAGCGGCGCGAGCAAGATACGGGCGGCCGGCACTTGCCGCTCCCCTTGCCCACAACAACGCGTGGCCGGTTTGCACCTGTGGCGCGAACACTTGGTTCTCTAGGTACCCGTGCGCTACACCTAAGCGCTTTATCAGACGAACAATGTGCGCAGCCTCGGCGACGGTGCGCGCGAGCGGCTTCTCGCACGCAATGCCGCGCAGAGTCCCCCGGCCGGATTCGAGCGCGTGGACGATCTCCTCTATGTTTTCAACCCGCGTATGATTAGGACCGGTTAGCCAGAGGGCGTCGATCGCTGGATCCGCGACGAGATCGCTGATCGAAGCGAAAGGTTTCGCTTCTCCGATGTCCAAAGTCCGCGCAAGCGCGGCGGCGGTGGCGGCGTGCTCCTGGTTCGGACTCCATACGCCGCGCACGTCCGCGTCGCGCACGGCACGGAATGCCTGCATGTGAAAGCGCGCGTTGAAGCCACTGCCGATGAACCCAACGCCGAGACGCTGCTGCGCGTGTTTGTCTTGCTTGTGACGCATGTTCGCTTAAGTCTCACCCGCGGCTACCGCCGGCCTCCTGCGTATGGTCGCCAAATTCGGCGATTTCATCGGCAATTTCACCCGCAAGCAGCAGTCAATTATACCGGAAATAGCTGCGGCCTTCGGCAGAAGAATCGCGACCTCCTCGGCCAAGGCGCAACGCGAGTTGGGCCGTGCCGCAGGGCGGCGATTCACCGATTCGCCGCCGCGAGGATTTGCCGCGCCAAGTTGGCGTAGTCGCCATCGAAATGATGGCCGCCCTTGAGCTTCACGATGCTGAATTTTTTAGGATCGAGCTTGGGGCACAACGAGTCGCTCTCGTCCGCCCCGTAGATGCACAGCACCGGCATGCCGGTAATCCGGTTGATCTCCGGCAGCGTCGCCGGTCCCGAATTATCGTCCGAGATCCAGCTGCTCAAATGAAATTCAAACAGAGCGTGATCGGACATTCCCATGACGGCCGTCAATGCGACGCGGGCACGGGTCGCCTCCGGCAGCCGATTGACCGCGAACGGCAGCACGTCGGCGCCTTGCGAATAGCCGATCAGCAGCACGCGTTGCTTGCCGAAATGCGCAAGATAGTAGCGAATCATGCGGTCGGTGTCCGCCGCCACGCCGTTCGGCGTTCGCGCGGTCCAGTAATAACGCAACGAATCCAGGCCGACGACCGGAACGCCGTTTGCGCTAAGTGCGGCGGCGACATCATGGTCGAGTCCCGCCCAGCCGCCATCGCCGGACATGATGATGGCAAAGGTATTGGACCAGGCCGCGTCAGGCCGGGCGGCGCCGGGGGGCATCGCGCCAGGCTGTGCGGCGGGTTGCGCAGGAACTTCCACGACCGGTAGGTCGCTCAATCCCGCGGGCGGCAGCGCTACGCGCGTGGCCGGATTCTGCGCCGCAAGCTTGTCATAGCCCGCGGTGTACTGCGGCGCCCAGTCGGGCAGTGAGGCGTAATCATGGCCCACTTTCGGCAGCATCACGATCGCCGCCCCGCGAACCTGGGAGATGAAGTTTCGGGTCACGGCCGCCGGGCAGACCTGGTCGATTTCGCCCTGCAGGTTGAGCCATGGATTGCCGAGGTTCTTGAGCGGCAGAAAATCCACGCCGTGACCGTGAGTGCTGCGAATGGACTCGAGCCCGGAGCCCTTACACAGCGGCTTTTCCAAATTGAGGCTGGGGCAGAAACCCAAGGTCAATGCAGCCGCAAAGGTGTCTCGCGGCGCTTGCGCGAGCATTGCGTACGCCATCGCGGCGCCGGAGGAAAGCCCTACCAACACCGGAGACAGATAAGTGGGGGTGTGGAAGTAGGCCTGCACGAAGTGACTCAAGTTCTCCAGGTCGCCATCGGGGGACACGCATTGATCGCCGTCGGCTTCAAGGTTCGCCTTGAACTTCGCCCAATCGATGCCGGTGACCATCGCGCCTTGCTGCACGAGTTGCCGCGTCATCGTGTCCGCGGTGGAGTTCCAGCCTTCGTCGCCGGACAAAAACACCACGAAACTGGTCGGCGGCCCAACGGGCCCATAAACGAGGAAATCCCGGAACCGGCCGTGACTGAGATGCGCCGCGTTGCCTGTCGTCGGCGCCGGCAAGGCCACTGACGCCGGCGTGGAAGCCGGGGTTGCGGCGCCGGCCAGCAACAGGCTCGCGGCCAGCAAACGAAAAGTGCGCAAGACTCTCATATGGACACCTCGTCTAGAGGTACAGGCTACCAGGTCGACAAGTTCATGGTTTCGTCATAGTCCGAACCCAGAATAATGATGACAATGAAGTCCATCGATCTAGTCTATTTCAATGCGGGTGGAGGGCATCGCTCCGCAGCCGTGGCGCTCGATACGGTAATCCGCGAACTGGCACTGCCTTGGCAGGTGAGGCTCGTCAATCTCTTCGAAGTACTCGATCCGCGGGACGTGTTTGGCAAGACCACCGGGATGAAGCCCGAAAATTACTACAATGCGCGTCTGGCTCGCGGCTGGACCTTGGGGTTGGGCCAGGAGTTAAAGGTCTTGCAGGCCCTCATTCGACTGAGCCACAAATCCTTGACCACCCAGTTGCAGCGTCACTGGCAGAACACCCAGCCGGATTTGGTGGTATCGCTGGTGCCGAATTTCAACCGCGCCATGTATCAGGCGCTGGCTGTGGCGCGGCCGAACGTACCCTATGTGACGATCCTGACGGACTTCGCCGATTCACCGCCGCATTTTTGGATCGAACCGCATCAGGACCAGCACTTGATTTGCGGAACCGCCAAAGCGGTCGCACAGGCTCGAACCGCCGGCTACGAGGACACGAACATTCATGAGACTTCCGGAATGATCATTCGTCCTGATTTCTACCGGAATTTGCACCTCGATCGGCGCGCCGAGAGAGTCAAGTTGCAACTCGATCCGGATCGACCGACGGGCATCGTCATGTTCGGCGGTCATGGATCGAAGATGATGCGTCGTATTGCCAAGCGTCTCGACGACACGCAGCTCATTCTGGTCTGCGGCCACAATTCTGCGCTGGCCGATGAATTACGTGCGATGAGTGCGCGGGCACCCCGAGCCGTGATCGGGTTTTCCACGCAAATTCGGTATTTCATGCAGCTCAGCGATTTCTTCGTCGGCAAACCGGGTCCCGGCAGCATCAGCGAGGCCATTCAACAGCGGCTACCTGTCATCGTCGTGCGTAACGCGTGGACCATGCCGCAGGAGCGCTACAACGCTGACTGGGTGCAAGAACACGGCGCCGGAATCGTACTGGATTCCTTCAACGCCATCGGCGGCGGCGTAGCCGCGGTGTCGCGCCACCTTGATTACTATCGCGCCAGCGTCGCGCGCATTCAGAATCGCGCCATATTCGAAATACCGACCATCCTCGACGGTATTTTGCGGCTCAGCGATTTAGGCGTGGGTAGACGTCGATTTCATCCAGCATTTCCGGGCCGCCCAGCGCCTGCATCTGACCCAGGATCCATTCGCGCCGCTGCTGAACGTACCTCGACGGCGCTATCGCCGAATAGCGCTGCGGGTTCGGCAATACGGCCGCGAGCACGGCGGCATCGCCGCGCGTGAGCCGGGTTGCGGGTTTGTGGAAGAATCGTTGCGCGGCGGCTTCGGCGCCATACGTGCCGTAGCCGAACTCGGCGATATTCAAATAGATTTCCAAGATCCGCCGCTTCGGCCACACGCTCTCGATCAAGACCGTGAAATAGGCCTCGAGCCCCTTGCGAAAGTAGCTGCGCCCGGACCACAGGAAAAGATTCTTGGCGACTTGCTGGCTGATGGTGCTGGCCCCGCGCACCTTGTGGTTATGCTGATTGAGCGCGTAGGCCTTTTCGATGGCCTCAACATCGAAGCCCCAGTG
>PMMB01000247.1:9405-13349 GCA_003165495.1 Gammaproteobacteria bacterium
CGAGGACACTCGCCATAACGCAAATCACGACCAGCGACACGATCGCCCGGACCAGTCGCGTTAAGAATGATCTCTTGCGCGCCACGCAGGCGTTAAGCGGGCATTCGCCGCACGCTCTTCATGATGACCGCATCGACCGGGACATCGTCGAAACCGCGCCGCCGGCCGGTCTCGACCGCGGCGATCTTGTCGATGACGTCCATGCCTGCGGTGACGCGCGCAAAAACGGCGTAGCCGAAGTTGCCGCGCGAGTGATCGAGAGAGTCGTTGTCTTTCAAATTGACGAAGAACTGCGAGGTTGCGCTGTTGATGTCGTTGGTGCGCGCCATGGAGAGCGTGCCGCGCTTGTTCTTGAGGCCGTTGTCCGCCTCGTTCTTGACGGGCGGCTGGGGGCGTTTCTGCGTCATGTCTTCGGTGAAGCCGCCGCCCTGGATGACGAAGCCGGGAACGATGCGGTGGAAGATCGTGCCGTCGAAGAATTCGTCGTCGATGTAGCGTAGAAAATTGGCGACCGATTGCGGAGCGTCCTTCTCGAATAGCTCAATGGTGAAATCGCCCAGCGTGGTTTCGAAGCGAATCATGACTTTTCCTAATGTTATGAGTGAACGGTTCCCAGCGTAACGCGGGGTTTGCCAGAGAAATCGGGATGCGAGCGAATGCGCGTGAAGCCGTGACGCTCGAGTAATTGTGCGACATCCGCCGCTTGTTCGCTGCCGTGCTCCAGTATCAGCCAGCCTTGGTTCTGCAAATGCGCCGCCGCACCGTCGGCAATCGCCGAGATGGCTTCCAGACCCGTCGGTCCAACGCAGAGTGCGATCGCGGGTTCCGCCGTCAGTTTTTCAAGAGCCGAATCAGCGGCGGCGACATAGGGCGGATTGGCAACGATCATGTCGAATCGTTCGCCAGGTACCGGCGCGAACCAGGAACCCAAGCGCCAATCGATGCGTGAAAGCCCGAGGTCGCGCGAGTTCTGAATCGCGACTTCGAGCGCCGGCGGCGAGATATCGACGCCCGTGACCCGCGATCGAGGCCTTTCGGAGGCGATGGCGAGAGCGATTGCACCACTGCCGGTGCCCAGATCTAGAACCGAACTTGAGCGATCCCGGGGCAATCGTTGCAAGGCCAGTTCGACCAAGACTTCGGTTTCCGGTCGAGGCACGAGCACCGCCGAAGTTACGCGGAGCGCCAGCGACCAGAATTCCCGTGTGCCCGTCAAATAGGCGACCGGCGCGCCCTGAAGGCGTTGTTCGATCAGGCTCGCGTAGGTCTGTTCGCATTCGATCGCGACCGGCTCGTTGCCGTGCGCGATCAATCCTGAGCGCGACAGCCCGAGAATTTTGCCGAGCAGCAATTCCGCGTCGAGCCGCGGCGAGTCGCTGTGGCTAAGGAGCGAGCGTGCGCCACTCTGCAAGGTTTCGGCGACCGTGTTCACCGGCGTCTTTCGCGTGGCGTTAAGGTGATTCGACGTGTCATGGGCGTCATTCGACTTGCTGCGCCAGCTCTTCAGCCTGGTGTTCCTGATTCAATGCACGAATCAGTTCGTCGAGATTGCCGTTCATGACATCGTCGAGCTTGTAGAGCGTGAGATTGATGCGATGGTCGGTGACNNTGACTCTGCTGCTTCTCGCGCTCGGCCGCAAGCAGCCGGGCTTTCAATAGGGACATGGCCCGCGAGCGGTTTTTGTGCTGTGAGCGCTCGTCTTGGCATTCGACCACGACGCCGGTGGGTAGATGCGTGATACGAATGGCCGAGTCGGTTTTGTTGACGTGCTGACCGCCCGCGCCTGAGGCGCGAAAGGTATCGACGCGCAGATCCGCCGGGTTCAAATCGACGGCCTCGACTTCGTCCAGCTCAGGCAGGATCGCCACGGTGCAGGCCGAGGTATGGATGCGCCCCTGTGCCTCGGTGGCCGGCACGCGTTGCACGCGGTGCGTTCCCGATTCAAATTTGAGCAGCGAATACGCGCCGCGGCCGATGACGCGACTGATGATTTCCTTGTAGCCGCCATGCTCGCCCGGGCTTTCGCTCAGGGTTTCGACGCCCCAGCCCTTGGATTCGGCATAGCGCGTGTACATGCGAAACAAGTCGCCGGCAAAGATGGCGGCCTCATCTCCGCCGGTGCCGGCGCGGACTTCCAAGAAGATATTGCTGTCGTCCTGCGGATCCTTCGGCACCAGCAGGCGCTGCAGCTCGAGTTCCTCCGCCGCGATGCGGGGCGCGAGGCCGGCGAGTTCTTCCTCGCCCATGGCCTTAGTCTCCGCGTCCCCGTCCGACGCCAGCTCGCGGGCGAACCTCAAGTCGCGCTCGAGCGCTATGAAGCGTCGATAGCGCTCGACCAGCGGCCCCAATCTCGAGTACTCCATCGACAGTTCACGGAATTGGTTTTGACGTGCAATGACGCCCGCGTCCGACAAAAGGCGGCTGATTTCCTCGAATCGCTCGTCCAATTTTTCGAGCTTGCGGCGGATGGAGTCTTGCATTGCCGCGAATTATAGCGGCCTTGAGACTCAATGCCGGTCGCGTTCTTCGATCAATAGTCGCGTCACGGCCTCAGTCAGGGCGGAATCTGCCAGTTCAGCGGCCTGGCGCAAGGCCTGCGTCGGGGTGTGCAACAGCCGATTCGTCAGGGTGTTGGCGAGATACTCGATGACCTCGTCAGCGGATTTGCCCGCAGCCAGCAGGCGTTGCGCTTGTTCTACGGTCTGCAAACGGATGCCATCCGCCTGCTGGCGCAGCGCACGGATGGCCGGACCTGCGTCGTGGGCGCGTGATTCGGAGAGAAATCGCGCGACTTCCTCGTCGATGACCAGGCGCGCTCCGCCCGCCGCCACTGCGCGCTGCTGCCGATTGTCGTCGATTAGCCGTTGCAGATCGTCGATCGAGAACAAGTACACATCTTCCAGGTCGGCCACCGCCGGGTCGATATCGCGCGGCACCGCCAAATCCACCATAAGAATCGGCCGCCGGCGCCGCGCGCGAATGGCGGCCTCCGCCGCGTTCTTGGTAATGAGCGGCACGTCGCTCGCGGTGCACGTGATGACGATGTCGGCCTGAGCCAGTTCCTTGTCGAGGTCCTCGAGTCCGACGGCATGGGCTTTGAGTTCCGCCGCCAGAGTCTGTGCCCTTCCCAACGTGCGGTTGGCGATGACCATGCGCTTGACCCCGGCGCTCATGAAGTGGCGTGCGGTGAGGGCGTTCATATCGCCGGCGCCGACCATGAGGGCGGTGTGGGCGCTCAAGTCCGAATACACGCGCCGCGCCAAACTCACGGTCGCGGAGGCGAGCGACACCGCGTTCTCGCCGATGCGAGTCTCCGATCGCACGCGTTTGGCTGCTGAAAAGGCCGCTTGGAACAGCTTGTTGAGCGAGGGACCGGTACTGCCGGCTTGCTGCGCCGCGCGGTACGCATCTTTCAACTGACCCAGAATCTGTGCCTCGCCGACCACCATGGAATCGAGTCCCGAAGCGACGCTGAAGGCGTGTTCCACGGCGCGTTTTTCCTGGTGAACGTACAGACTGGAGGCGAGGTCCAGATTATGACCGTGGTGCCGTTCGAGCCACTGTGATAGCTCCGCGCCGCTCGCGGATCCCGCCCAGTACACCTCGGTGCGATTGCAGGTGGACAAGATCACCACCTCCGCGACCCCGGCTTCCTGTCGCAGCGTGCGCAATGCGGCGAGCAATCGCTCCTCGCTGAACGCCACCTTTTCGCGCAGGGCGACCGGTGCGGTCTTGTGATTGATGCCGAGAATGTTGAATGCCATTGCAGCGCTTTTTGACCGTAACCCTCTGATTCTGGTGGAAGAGGTGCCGCTAGATCAAGCAGGAATCCGCGGCATCAGGGTAGTCATTTAGCTATAGTGAGGCCGTGTTCTCGATATCAATCTTCGCACGGACTTCGCTAGGGCTTGGGCTTGTTACCTGCGCCGCCTGTGCCGACATG
>PMMB01000060.1 GCA_003165495.1 Gammaproteobacteria bacterium
GACGCCGGCGAATTCCTCGTTCTTGAAGACAACCTGCGCGTCCCCTCCGGCGTCTCATACATGCTCGAGAACCGCAAAATGATGATGCGCCTGTTTCCCGAGCTCTTCTCCGAACACCGCGTGGCGCCGGTCGACCACTACCCCGATGTACTGCTCGACAATTTACGCAGCGTCGCGCCCACCGGGGTCGCCGATCCCACCGTGGTTCTATTGACCGCGGGCGCCCACAATAGCGCCTATTTCGAACACGCCTTTCTGGCTCAACAAATGGGCATCGAGCTGGTGGAAGGTCAGGACCTCTTCGTCCGCGACGAAGCGGTATTCATGCGCACCACTCAGGGTCCGCAGCGCGTCGATGTGATTTATCGCCGCATCGACGACGACTTCTTGGATCCGCTGGTGTTTCGACCCGAATCGATGCTCGGTGTGCCGGGCTTGTTGACTGCCTACCGCGCCGGCCGCATCACCATTGCCAATGCCATCGGCACGGGCGTTGCGGACGATAAGTCGATTTACCCCTACGTACCCGAGATGATCCGCTTCTACCTGGGCCAGTCGCCCATCATCGGCAATGTCCACACCTGGATGTTGCGGCGCAAAGAAGATAAGGACTACGTGCTCGCCCATTTGCCTGAACTCGTGATCAAAGAGGTTCATGGTGCCGGCGGCTATGGCATGCTCATTGGACCGGCCGCCACCAAAGCTGAAATCGCCATCTTTCGTAAGCAAATCATTGCCACTCCCGAACGCTATATCGCGCAGCCGACGCTCGCCCTCTCCACGTGCCCGACATTTGCGGAAAAAGGGATTGCCCCCCGCCATATCGATTTGCGCCCCTTCGTGTTGTCCGGCCGCGACGTCACCATCGTCCCCGGCGGACTGACTCGCGTAGCGTTGCGCGCTGGTTCGCTCGTCGTCAATTCTTCCCAAGGCGGCGGCACCAAGGACACCTGGGTGCTGGAAACCTGATGCTCAGCCGTACCGCCGATCACATGTACTGGATGTCGCGTTACATCGAACGCGCGGAGAGTCTCGCGCGGCTGGTCGACGCGCACTATCGAATGTCGCTGTTGCCGCACTCCGGCGAAACCCTGGCGCAATCCTTGAGCTCGACCATGTCCGCCCTGCAAATGGAAGAAGCCTATAAGGAGCGGCACGAGGTCATCGAGCCGCGCGCGGTGTTCGAGTTCGTGAGTCTCGATCGCGATTACGGCGGCAGTATTTTCAGCTGCCTGCGAGCCGCACGCGAGAACGCCCGTGCCGTGCGCGGCGCATTGACCTCCGAATTGTGGGAAACGCTGAACTCGACCTGGCTCGAGGTCCGCTCGCTCGCGACGCGCCGCTCATCGCGGCCCGACATCGGGGAGTTCGTCGAGTGGGTCAAGGAGCGCTCGCACCTCACTCGCGGCGTCACCGTTGGCACCATGATGCGAGATGAAGCATTTCACTTCACCCGGATCGGCACGTTTCTCGAGCGCGCCGACAGCACCGCCCGCATCCTCACGGCGCATCAAAACGACCTCATCCCCGGCGCCGACGCCGGCGTCGTGCCGGATCCTTACGAATGGAGCGTGCTGTTGCGCGCGCTCTCTGCCTTCGAGATCTATCGGCGTGTCTATCGCGACGTGATAACGCCGTTCAAAGTGGCGCAGCTCCTGATCTTGCGCGACAACATGCCGCGCTCTCTGCTGCGCTGCTGCAAGGAGGTCTACCAAAACCTCAAGTCGGTGGCGAACGAACAGTCGGCGGAGACCGAGCGCCGCGCCGGCGAAATGCATGCGATGTTGCATTTCACTCGCATGGAAGAGATCACGGCAGTCGGCCTGCCGCGTTTTCTGGAGGAATTTCTGGCGCGGCTTCGCGATCTCGGCGATCGCATTGCTTCGGATTTCCTATTGCCCCCGGCGGAGGCGTAATCGCATGCAGATGCACATTCGGCACGAGACGCGTTACCGCTACGAGCGGCCCGTCAAATACAGTGTGCAAAGTCTGCACCTGACGCCGCGCCGCGATTTGAGTCAGCGCGCCCTGGCGTGGACTATTACCGCTCCCGGCCGGCGGCTCGAGCAGGTGGATGCCTACGGCAATATTTCGCATCTGCTCACCATCGAAGAGCCGCACCGCGAAATTCAAATCGTCGTGCGCGGCGTGGTCGAAACCGTCGACACGGAGGGACGGCAGGACGATGGACCCCTCTCGCCGCTGGCCTATCTCGCCCCGACCCAGCTGACGGCACCCAATGACGAACTGCGTGCGTTTGCGCAGGATGCCCTGCGCGCCGTCACCGACCCGCGGGCCCGTGCCCAGGCCTTGGCGGAAGCGGTGTTCGACGCGGTGCGCTACAAGTCCGGTACCAGCGATGTGCAGGACAGCGCAGCGGTCGCGTTCAAGAGCGGCGAAGGCGTTTGCCAGGATCACGCTCATGTGTACATTGCCTCGGCCCGCGCGCTCGGGATGCCTGCGCGTTACGTCAGCGGCTATCTGTACACCGGTGACGCCAATGAGGCCGCCAGTCATGCCTGGGTCGATGTCTGGCTGGGCACGGAAATCGGCTGGCAGAGCATGGACGTGACCCATAAGCGGCCTGCCGTGCGCACCTACTGCCGGCTTGCCGTGGGCCGCGATTACTTGGATGCGGCGCCGGTTCGCGGCGTACGCCAGGGCGGCGGCGGCGAGAAAATGGAAGCCAACGTGCTGGTCGCGGAGTCGGCCCAGCAGCAGCAGTAGTCATGCAGAATTTCACGCCATGACTTACTGCGTCGGCATGCTGGTCGACACCGGGCTCGTGATGCTCTCCGATTCACGGACCAACGCCGGCGTCGATCAGATCAATACGTTCCGCAAAATGGCGACATTTCAGCGGGCGAACGATCGGGTCCTGGTGCTGCTTTCGGCGGGAAACCTCGCCATCACGCAGGCTGTGGTCAACTTATTGCATGAGGCTCCGGAAGATCCCGATCACCCCACGCGCATATTCCGCGCGTCCAACATGTTCAATGCCGCGCGGGTGGTGGGCGATGCCCTGCGCGAAATTCATGAACGCGACGCCGAATCGTTGAAGGACCTAGGGCACGAATTCAACGGCACGTTCATCTTAGGGGGCCAGATCAATGGCGAAGAGCCGCGGCTGTTTCATATTTACTCCGCCGGCAATTTCATCGAATCCTCGCCCGACACGCCGTATTTTCAGATCGGCGAATCGAAGTACGGCAAACCCATCATCGATCGTGTCATTTCCCGAAGCACCAGCCTGGCGCAAGCCGCCAAGTGCGCACTGGTCTCCATGGATTCGACCATCCGTTCCAACCTGAGCGTGGGTCCTCCGTTGGATCTAGCCATCATTCGGCGCGACGAGTTCAAGCTCGCCACCCACATCAGCATCGATATGGATAATGAATATTTCGCGTTGATTCGCAAGCGCTGGGGTTTTGCGCTGCAAGAAGTCTTCAGCGAATTGCCCAATCCCAATTGGTAGCCGCAACGCTTAGCGTCAAACCGCAACGCATCGCACGACTATTCCTTGGGTTGTGGCTTCTTGTACGCGGGCACCTGGTCGGTCGAGGCGCGGCGCGGCGTGCCGGACTCGCCGGCGCAGACGGTCGGGGGCAGCATCGCGCCAAGCGTATACGCATTCGCTGCGGAGCTAGCCACTTGGTAACAGCTGGCATTGATCCAAACGATCCAATCGCCGGTAGCCGTCTTGAATGGGTTTCCAGCATGGCGCCGCGCCTGTGGCCACCAACTGTCTTCCGCCGGCGAGCCCGACAGTGTGTTGTCGCTCGGAGGCTGATGGTTGCGAATCTCGAATGCCTGCAGGGCGCGACGCGCTTCCGCCGCCCAGTCGACTCCCGACCCATTGCCATTCGACGCAGATGCAGACGGTGACGGTGACGCTGAATCGAACGCGGGCGGTGCTATCGATATTGCCGTATCGCCGCTCAAGCGTTTGGGGCGAGAGTTCTCGGAGCGTATCTTGGGAACATTCGCCGTTGGTAAAAACAGCAATTCAACGGAATCATTTGTCGGCCAGGAGATGGTCCGAGTTCGAGATGCCATCAAGAGCGCCGCTAATAAAGCCAAATGCAAGGCCAACACTACAAGTAGAGTGACGTACCTCGGAAGTCCCCAGACCTTGGGCTGATCCATGTCCAGACTTCACTCGTGTTACGGCTGTCAGACGCCTGATTATTGACCTGTAACACTGAATTTGGTTCCTCGCTTCATGGAGTCGGACCCTCACTAGGTGCTTGCCGCGCTTGGCTGCGCCGCGGGCTTCCACTTGAGTTCCGCAAGCGTCGGCACCATCCAGATCCAGCCGATCAAACCGAGCATGCTCATCGCGGCTGCCACCACAAAGGCGTTCGTGAAATGCCCGGTGCTCTGGATAATGTATCC
>PMMB01000120.1 GCA_003165495.1 Gammaproteobacteria bacterium
CGCAGCCAAAGGCGTCGCTGCTCTTTGTAGGCGACGGCCATCTTGGTGCCGGGGTGCGTCGCGTCACCCAACTCGGCGACGGCGTTGACGAACGGACACCCGCGAAACGTGTCACTTGCAAACCAACGTTCGAGCCAATCGAATATATGAAGAATTTGTTCGAGTAACGGCCGGTCGGACGTCCTCACTGGGATGAGGTGGCGCGACAGATAGGCGACGATCAGTTCGTCCTTCGATGGAAAATAATTATAAAGCGTGCGCTTACTGATGCCGATTTCCGCCGCGATCGTGTCGACGCCTATGGCGCGGATGCCCTTGCCGTAGAACAGCCGATCGGCGGTCTTGAGAATCCGCTCCTGCATGGCCTCCCTGGCCGGCCAGCGGCTCATGATTGCACAGATCTGTGTAGTTTTTGCTTGACAAGCAGCATGGTTAACGTTTTACTTACACCGATCGGTGTAGTCAAGTGCGCCCACGTAGATTTAGATAGAGGAGTTACGGGAATGAAGGCTATGAGAAAGGCTTTGTTGATCGCGCTGTACCTCAGCGCCGGCGGAATAGGTGCTTCGACTGCGGCTTCCGCCGGAGCCAGCACGGATGCCGATGTGGCGCCCCCGCCGGTACGCGACGAGCGGCCTCCTGCGAGGCGCGACGGCTATGTCTGGGCCGCGGGCTACTGGGAATGGAGCGGCCATGCGTATTCCTGGGTTCCGGGACGCTTCCTATTCGAGCACCGGGGAGCTCACTGGGTTCCCGACCGATGGGATCAAGTAGGTTCGCACTGGCAGCATGTGAACGGTCATTGGGAGCCTTGAGAGCTGAGCGCATCGACCCAGATCGGGTCCGTATAGGCTTTATGACCTTGGCTGTCTTCCACGATCAGCGCATACCAGGTGGGGCGCTGGGTGGTCAGCGGGAAGTCGACGCGGACCTCGCGCGGCGCGTTGGGGAAAGTTTCAGTCTTGAGCACCACCCCGGCCCCGATCAGCTCGGCCTGTTTGACGCCGGCGACAGATTTCAGATCGAAGCCCAGAGTAAATGACTCGCCGGGCTTCACCTTTAGCTCATCGCCAAACATCACCGACGGGAAAACGAGTGGCCCGAACGTCACATAGCCGTGACCCTCCTTCAGCGCCTGAGCAAATGCCGTGGCAGTCACCGCGCCGTCGATGTGAGCAAAAGTGCGCACGGCTCCGGACTCGTCGCGCCATACATCGTGCGTATCCGTTCCCGCCGTCAGGTAGTAACGATGTCCGGCATTCCAGAAATTCCATAAGGTTTGCAGCACTTTCACGTCGTCGGCGGGTGCGGCCGCGTTGATCTCAATGAGATCGAAGCCAGGATTGAACCCGCCCGGCGCCACGCCGGCACTCACACTGGTGAAATAGCCATACGGAATAAACGGGTGATTCACCTGAACCACGGTCGCGCCTTGGCGCCGGCCTTCCCTGATGATCTCATCGATGGTCGCGGTCCCGGTATCGATGTTCAGTTGCTGACCGGGCAATAACGGATACGCATTGAAATGGCCCCAGGAGGCTGACAGTTCGATGCCCGGAATGAACGCCATGCCGCGGCGATCGGCGATTGCTTGCAAGGCGCCGTGGTTCACGGTCGAATCGTGGTCGCTGACGAACAAAAGGTCGAGTCCGGCCGCCAGCTGCGACCGCGCCAAATCCGCGGGCGGAGTCACCGCTTCCGCCTGATCGGCGTGGTGATGCAGATCCGCCGAATACCAGTGCCGCGCAGCCGGATCGAATAACGGCGTCACCGCAATGTTCGCCGCCTGCACCTGGCCGGGAGCTACCGCGAGTTTTACTTGCTGCCTGTCGGCCAGAAATCCCCCGCCCGCCGAAACCGTGAAGAGATAATTGCCCGGTGCGATCGACACATCGAGTCGTCCTTTACGATCGAGTTCCGTAAAAAATGTCGTCCGGCCGAGAAACTCCACGAGCGGCTTCTGGCCTTCCGTGATACTGATGCGCGCGTCCAACGGCTTGCCGTTGCGGGCATCCGTCACGGTCCATTGGATGCTGCCCGGGATCAGCAAATCACGGAAATCACGCACTGCAGCCGCGCCTGCCGCGACCTGCACGGGAATCCGTACACTCTGTGAATAATTCTTGGCGGTGGCATATAGCGCGTAGTCGCCCACCGGAAGCGNNACCGGCGTTTCGACCGCCTTCCCATCTCCCGTGGTGACGACGCCATGAACGGTTCCCGAAGCGAGGTGCTTGCGCGCGATTTCGGCTGCGATAATCGGCTTCAAATCCCCGCTGGAGCCGACCTGCAGCCATGCGTCGAATACGCGGCTTTCGCCCGGTGCCAGCGAATGCAACTGGTACATGTCCAGCCCCCCATCGGCGATGTGGTCGGCGTACGGCGCATGCAACGCGACGGTCCATCGTTCATCATAGGCAATCACCCGATCGGCGAGCCCCGCTAATCCCGGACCGCCGAAAAAATACCCTCCCTTCGGCCACAGCGTCAGGCCCGACAACAAACCGGACAGAGCGGCGCCCCCATTGCTCATGGTCGTGCGGATTTCGACCGAGTCTGCGTTCGACTCGAGTGCATAGACCGTGGCAATCGTCACCTTGCCCCAGTCGCGCACCGTTCGGACGACGACTCGTTTGGGGCCGCGCTCGAGGATCTCGATGTGTTGGAAGGTATTGGGCCAAGCCGACCAGTTATTCGGAATGAAGTCCGCGAAAACGACGCAATCGCGACCGATCTTACCGTTCACCACCGGCGCCACNNCCTCTCGTTGACGATCGTGATATCGCGGGCCGATTTGGCCTCGCCGTCCTGGATCGGCGTGGGTCCCACAATCACTCGAACGGCCGCGCCGGCCCCCGCCGGCAGCGTGAACACGAGAAGGCAGGCCAGCAACGCGGATCTCAACAAGCCCTTAGCTTCCTTGTGCGCCAAACTATCGCACGACGCCGAGGTACAAACTTAAGAATTCATCGGCCGCCTTGTGCTGATTTCGTTGCCAATCATCCGCCGCCGCGTGATCCGCGCCGTCGCTCACATACTTGGCACAAGCGAACAGCGCCTTTTCGTACCAACATACTTTTGCAAGTGCATAGGCCTCCATGTCGACGACCGCACAGTCTACGTCGGTGACATTCGTTGCAAACGAATCACCGCTGCCGCAGACAGCCGGCGGCAAGTGCTTGAATACCGGTTCGAAGCGCAAACAAGGTGGTGCCTCGTCGTACGGTGTCACGCCCAATGCAAATCCCAAACCACTCACGTCCATATCGCGTTGCACGAACTCGTGGCATCCCACCAGGTCTCCGGGGGCGTAGCGACGACTGCCCGCCGAACCGAAATTCAGCACCAGAGGCATTGCTTGACCCTGCAATACGTAGCGAGTCAGCTCGCGCGCGAGTGCGATGGCCGCATTGACTTTACCGACCCCGCAATAAAGCACCGGGACGCCCGCAGCCTCGAATACCCCCGCGGATTCCGCCCGCAAGGCAACGACAATGAGCGTACGCGGCAGCTTCATCGCTAGTAATGGATGACGGCACGCAAACGCAAATTTTGCCAAGAATAGCTGCTGACGAGATTCAGATCGATCAAGGCCACCAGCGCTTGAAGCTGGTACCCCGCGCGTTCACATAGTTCGGCTGCGGCGGTCATCGTGCCGCCGGTCGCCAGCACATCGTCGATCAGCATCAAGCGACCCTGGCCACGCTGCATTTCCAAGACGCCGGATCCATACTCTAGGTCATAAGCCACATCGACCACCGGCGGCGGCAGCTTGCCTTGTTTGCGAACCAACACAAATCCCTTGCCGCGGCGTGTCGCGAGGGCTGCGCCCAGGATGAAGCCGCGCGACTCGATTCCCGCCAATGCGTCGATCTCGCTCCACTCCTCATCTGTGAGCAGTGCATCCAAGGCCTGCACCGTGGCGTCGAAGTGATCACGCAGCAACGGCGCAACATCGCGGAATAAAATGCCGGGGCGCGGGAAATCAGGTACGTCGGCAATCGCCTGCTTCAACTCAAACATAGTCACCACACAGGTTGAAGAAACTCACATCGGGCCCGTTCACCGCCGCGCAGTTTACCGAAGCCGCGCGCTAGCGTCTCTCCCCAACGACAATGGGGTACGATTGGTCCATGTCCAAGCCAAACCCTCGTCATTTACTCACAAGCGCGGCGCTGGCGCTGCTCGTCGCATTGAACGCCCCGGTACCTGCACCCGCGCAAACTGCCGTGGTCCCGCCCATGACCGGACCGCAGATCATCCAATTGCTGGATCAAACGATTGACTGGTATCGCACGCTCGGCATTCAACAGCAAGCGTCGACACTGCCGAGCGACTTGTTGATCCTCTATGACAATCGGCAGACGGCGAACCAAGTCATCGGGTTGGCCTTTGAGATAGCGAGGGCCAATGCAGAGATTCTCGCCAAGCAACCGGCGCCCAAGGATGCCGGCGCTTCCGCCTCGTCACAAACGCTGAGTCAGCTCCAAGATAAATTCGCCGCGCAAGCCGCGATGGTCCAGACCGAACTGGAGAGCGACCAAGCTCAGCTTGCGAAAGCGCGATCGGAGCAAAAGATCGCGCTGCAGGCAAAAATCTCCGAGTTGCGGGGTGAACTCGATCTGATCAACGCGAGAAGGAGTCTTCTGACCACGATGTCGACATTCTCCAGCCAAAGCGACACCAGTGCCTTCAGCGCGAGCGCGCTGAAGGCGCAGATCGACGCAATGGCCGTGACCATGCCTTCTTCGGCGGGCGCGAGTCCCGCGGTGTCCGGTCCGGCGTCGCCCAACACTGCCTCGGCCGGTTCTGCCTCGTCCACGGCTCCCGCCTCCTCGGTCCCGCCGCCGGCGCTGACCGGCGCCAGCGGGATCGCCGCGGCTAGCTTCGGCCTCTGGGACTTGGCCGCGAACGTGGTGCGGCTTTCCGAGAAAGCCGCCACCATCGATGCCATCGACCAGCGTACCGCGGCGCTGCAAACCACCTTCGCGCGGATTCGCACACCGTTGATAGACCAATTGAAGCAATTGTCGGCGCGCGGAGATGCGTTGGCGACTCAAGCGGATACGGTGGATAGCGCGACGCTCAATCGCGTGCACGACGAACTCGACGCTTTGTCGATTCAGTTCAAGCAAGCTTCGGCGCTGCTCATCCCGTTGAGCAAAGAAGCCGTGCTGCTCAACCAGTACCGCCGCAATATCGGCAACTGGCAAGATGCCATCAAGAACCAATACCGCAATGCTCTTAAAACGCTCGGCGTGCGTTTGGGCCTGCTCGGGGTTCTGTTGGCGATCG
>PMMB01000212.1:0-1547 GCA_003165495.1 Gammaproteobacteria bacterium
TCTCGCGGGTGTTCCCGGATCTGCTGGGTGACCTCGGGGTGCGTTCGCTGGGCGGTTTTTTCGTGGCATTGCGCGAAAATTTACTGCGCCACGCGCCCGACGCGGAAGCGCCCCTGGCGGTCGTGCTCACCCCGGGCGCGTTCAACGAGACTTATTTCGAACACGCCTATCTCGCCCGTCAATTGGGTCTGCCGCTGGTCGAAGGCCATGATCTCACCGTGCGCGGCGATACCGTCTATTTGAAAACGCTGGGCGGCCTGCGTCGAGTACACGCCATGCTGCGCCGACTGGACGACGATTTCTGCGATCCGGTGGAACTGCGCGCCGACTCGGCGCTCGGGGTGCCCGGTCTCATCGGCGTGGTGCGCGCCGGCAGGGTCGTGCTCGCCAATGGCCTCGGCAGCGGCGTGCTCGAGTCGGCCGCGTGGATGGGTTTCATGCCGGCGGCCGCTGAGCGGCTGTTGGGGGAGAAATTGCGGCTGCCGTCGGTCGCAACCTGGTGGTGCGGCGAGCGGCTCGCTCTCGACTATGTATTGGAAAACATCGAACGCCTAGTCATTAAGCAGGCGTATCCCAATCAGAATTTCCGCACAGTGTTCGGTCGCGACCTCGAGCCGCAAGCGCGCGTTGATTTGGCGAGGCGCCTGAGGGCGCAGCCGCACGCCTACGTCGCGCAGGAGCGCCTGGCGTTTTCTCAGGCGCCGGTGTGGCGCAGCGGCAGCGAGGGTGCCCAAGGATTTTCAGCCCGCGCGCTCGGCATTCGCGTCTACGCCATTGCGACCCCGTCCGGCTATCGGGTGATGCCGGGAGGGCTGGCGCGCATTGCTTCGGACGCCGCGGATATCGTCTCCATGCAGCGCGGCGGNNGGCAGCAAGGACGTCTGGGTGCTTGCGCCGGATCGCAAATCGATCGACGAAATCAATGTCGCGGGCGCCGCGCCGCGCGCCGCGGCACGCCACGATGATTTGCCGTCGCGCCTGGCGGAGAACCTGTTCTGGCTGGGTCGCTACAGTGAGCGATGCGAGGACAAGGCAAGGCTGCTGCGCGCGACTTTGGGCGTGCGACCGAATGCGCTGCTGTGGCCGCGGGTGCAGGAGACCTGCGGGCATTTCGTCGCGCCGTCGTTGTTCGATGACGCCAATCCGCTGGGTTTGACCGCAGATCTGCACCGCCTGGGATCCTGCGCGGCACGGGCGCGCAGCCGCTTGTCGGCTGAGAACTGGCGCGCCATCGGCGTCCTGCAACGCGAGTTTCACGATGCCGCCCTTGCCAAGCGCGATCCGCGGGAGATCCTTGATGCGCTTGTCTTGCACTTGGCGGGTCTCGCCGGCTTCGCATTGGATGACATGACGCAGGATGACGGTTGGCGCCTGATGATGGTAGGTCGTCGCTTGGAACGTCTGCAGTTCCTGGCCGATCTGCTGGCGCAACGACTGCGGTCCGGGGAAACACCCGTTCAGAGCGAACTGGAGTGGCTGCTCGACATTGGCGACAGCACCATCACGTATCGCACGCGTTATCTGGCGGCGCCGCGATTGGGCCCGAC
>PMMB01000212.1:1566-6668 GCA_003165495.1 Gammaproteobacteria bacterium
CCGGACGACACACTCGACGAGGCGGTAGCGCTCGTCGAGGAAATGCAATTGAGCGCCATCGAGGGCGACAGCGACCGCGCCGTGCGCGCGCGGCAGGGACTCGCGGAACAACTGCAGGGCTTAAGCGCCGCCGCCGGCAGACTGTCCGACCGCTTGTCATTGAAGCATTTCTCGCTCATCGCCGAGGGGATTCGCACCGTGGCCGCGTGAGCGTCGGCGTGCGCAGCGTCATGCGTTATCGAGTGCGTCACCAAACTGTCTATCGTTACGGCGGCGACGTCGCGCATTCACATCAACTATTGCATTTGCGCCCGCGCGACTTGGCGAATCAAGTCTGTCATTTTCGATCGATTACGCTTGATCCGGTGCCCAGCATGCGCCGTGAGGATATCGACGCGTTCGGCAATTTCGTCACCCGTCTCGAATACGATCTGCCGCACGATCGCCTCGAGGTACTGGCCGAACTCGGGGTCGATGTCACTGCGCCGCGGGACGCGGCGGATACGGAGTCCGCTGCCTGGGAGCAGGTTCGCGACGCACTGAACTATTCGGGTCAGCCGATGACCGCGGTCGATCTGGATGCCTGTCGATTCCGGATGGAGTCGAGTTATGTGAGGGTCAAGCATACGTTCAGCGACTATGCCGCGGAATGCTTCGTGCCGGGGCGTCCGCTGTTGCTCGGCGCGGAATCCTTGATGCATAAGATACATCGCGATTTCAGATACGCGCCGGGCACCACCAACATCAGAACCTCCGTGATCGAGACGTTTACTGCCCGCCGCGGTGTCTGCCAAGATTTCGCCCACATCATGCTCGCCTGCCTACGCTCGCGGGGTCTAGCGGCACGTTACGTCAGCGGATATCTCCGGACCACGCCGCCGGGATCCGATGCGGCCTTGTTGGGCGCAGATGCGTCGCACGCCTGGGTTTCGGTATTTTGTCCGCCGTTCGGTTGGATTGACCTCGATCCGACCAACGACGTGCGCGTAGGTACCGATCACATCGTCATCGCTTGGGGCCGAGACTTCGGCGATGTCTCGCCGCTGCGCGGCGTCATCGTCGGCGGCGGAAAGCATCGGTTATCGGTTCGCGTTTCGGTGCAGGCAGAATAGGCGCTGACAGTCTTTTCGGTTGGTTTCTGCCGCGGCACGACTGCCCCGAGGCGATTCGCTCAGGTTTAGCCGTGCCGGCGCCCAGTCGAGAGCTTTACGGCTGCATGTGCGCTATCCTTCCTCGGCCTGAAGGGGAGAGTCTGTCGCGCGCTCCGATCAGAAAACAATTATCAGGAGAATCAGTTGGCTAAGCCGAATTATCGTCACGCGAAGAAACAAAAAGAGGCCGCCAGGAAAGCTCGCCAAGACGCGAAGCAACAACGGCGGTCGAATGTGCCGGAGGCAGCTGATGCGCCGGACGTGCCGGTGCAACCCGTGCCCGCCAAGCCCGTCGAGTGACATGAAAAATTATGTATCGTGGAAACGAGGAACCTGGAGGGTTTTCGTGTCGATGATTGGCCCCTAGATCGTCGCCGGTACGCGACGGCCTCCCGCCCAAATAGGCGACTTCACAGATCTTTGCCTGTTTACCGCTTCAATTGCGGCAGGAATCGCTGAACAATACGTCGCCGAAAGGGTCAATCCAGCCAATGAACGTGTCTTGCTCAGGTCTTTTTTCCACCATGCGCAGAGCATGGGGCGGGGTGGCGCCCTTGGGCGCGGCGTTGCTGGCACTCGCAGGCTGCAGCGGCACGGCCGTGGTGACGCTGACGAGCACCGCATCGACGGATAATTATCTGGCCTACCGGGTCGGGTTGGTTTCCGTGCAGTTGCAAACCTCGGGCGGCAGCTCTGGCCTGACGGTGTTGCCGGCCAGCACCACCGTCGATTTCGCGACGTTGACCGATGTGAGCGAAGTGTTAGGCGCGACCGCCGTCAAGAAAGGCACCTACACGAGCGCACTCATTACACTGGACTACAGCTCGGCTCAGATCGTATATGACAATGGCAGCGTGAACGGCGTGGCGCTGACTCCCGTCGGTGCAAACGGTCAGGCCTTGGGTCAGGTGCAAATCACGGTGACTCTCGATCCCAGTGAATCGTTCAGCGTCGCCTCCAAAGGCGCGTCGCAGCTGGCGCTGAACTTCAATATGGCGGCATCCAATGTCGTCAATTTGACCGCCAAGACGGTGACGGTCACCCCCTTGATTGCCGGGAGCTCGTTGCCCATCGACACCAAACAGGTGCGCATCCGCGGCCCGCTCGTGAGTGTCGCCAACTCCGGCACCACGACCACGACCACCAGCAGCAGCTCGTTCACCATGGGTGCCATGCCGTTCAACAGCATCGCGAACGGAGGCGGACAGCTGGCAATCGTCCCGACGGATGCCACTGACTACGAAATCAACAACATCTCATCCGTCGGCAGCGTGGGGCTGGGGCAACTCGCGGCTCTGAGCACGGGCACTTTGACTGTGGCCTACGGTACGCTGACCGCCACCGACGCGACTACAACCACGGCCACGACGACGGTGGGCGGTACGCAAGCAACGACCACCTCGACCACCGTGACATTTTCCGCCACCCAGGTTTTGGCGGGCAGCAGCGTGCAGGGCGCGGGCTTGGACCGCATTTCCGGAGTCGTCGCTGCGCGCAGCGGCAATACGCTGGCCATTGAGGACGGCACTCTGGTCGCTGCCGACGGCAGCGAGACCTTCATCGGAGGTACTACCACGGTGACCATGGGTCCCAACACGCTCATCACCGTATATGGCCAGGACGGCTCCGAAATCAATAGTCTGCAGCAGGTATCGGTGGGTTCTGTGATCGACGCCTTCGGCGTGGCCAATAGCCTGTCTTCGGGAAATGCGACATTGGATGCCAGTGCCGGTCACGTGCGCCTCGACAACACTACCGCGTCCGGGCTGGTCACCGTGCAGGGCTCAGGCACTTTGAATCTCAATCTGGCGTTCCTCGGCAGCCGAACGGTCGCGGCTTTGGATTTCGTCGACACCGGCGCCGCTGCCAGCTCGTATGTAGTGACCACCGGCGGATTGAGTTTGACGAATTCCACGGTGGGCGTGCCCGTCATTGTGACCGGACAGACCAGCTTGTTCGGCGCTGCGGCACCGAATTTCACCGCGACGACATTGCTCGACCCGACCACGATTCAAGCAGAATTGGTCGTCGACTGGGGCACCGGGACGGCTGCGCCTTTCGTCACGTACAATAGCTCCACCATCGATGTCGATGCCCACAACAGCAGCATCGGTGTGCGGCATTGGATCCAGGTCGGCGCGCAAACAATCAACATTGTCGGGATGTCGTCGGATCCCTTGATCGCTCCGGACCCGACTTCATCGAACACGGTGTTCACCATCGGCCATGCGGTCAGTTCGACGACGGAGAACTTCGATACTTATGCCGCATTCATCGCGCAGCTGCAAACTGAGCTGAACGGCGCGATCTTGGCGACGGGGGTGACCGCTGTCGGGCAATACACCGCGTCGACTTTCACATTTACCGCTACGAGCATCACGCTTTTCTTGAATAACTGAAGACTCGCTGAAGTGTAGGGATGCGTTGCTAGACCCAAGAATCACACGCCGCGATTTTCTAAAGGCAACATCGCTGCTCGCCGCGCCGCTGGCCTACCCCTGCGCAGCGAACGCGCCAGCGGTCCCTGCGGCGCCGGTCTATTCATATGCGTATGTCGGCACCTATACGCCGAACGGCGGGGGCATTTACCTGTTTCGCCTGGACAGGGCGTCCGGCGTGCTGACGCAGTTACAAGTGTTCGACGACATTCGAAATCCATCCTGGCTTGCCATCAACCCGGCGCAGACGCGCCTGTATGCGGTCAGCGAAATCGACAACTACCAGGGAACACGCAACGGCGCCGTGGTTTCGTACGCGATCGACAGCGAAAGTTTACAGGTCAGGCGATTGGGGGCCGTGAGTTCCGCCGGTACCACTCCCGCGTATGCCAGCGTGCATCCGTCCGGTAGGTTCGTGTTCGTCGCCAACTACGGCGGCGGCAATGTCGCCGTTTTCCCAGTGGGTCCGGACGGCGCGCTGGGTGAGGCTACGGACGTGAGACCGAGCGTGGGTCCGCGCCATCATGCGCGCGCGATGGACGATCCGCCCGGGCAATTCGCGATCAGCGACCACGATAGTCCGCATGTGCACATGGTCGCGGCGGATCCGAGCGGGCAATTCGTCATCGCGAACGATGCGGGACTCGATCTGACATTGGTCTGGCGCTTCGATGCACAAGCCGGGCGGCTGCTGCCCGCCGACGTCCCCGTGGTCGCCGCGCCGTCCGGTGCCGCGCCGCGCCATTTCGTTTTCCATCCGAACGGTCGAATTTTCTACAATTTGTATGAGCACGATGCAAAGATCGCGGTGTACGACTACGACGCCGCGAAAGGCGGGTTTAAACCCAAGCAACTCGTGTCGGCGTTGCCGCCGAAGTTCAGCGGCAGCAATCTGTCGTCGGAAATCCTCATCACGGCCGACGCCCGATACGTGTATGTGTCGAATCGATTGCACAATAGCATCGCGATTTTCGCGGTGGCGAACGACGGTCAGTTGCGGATGATTTCGGAAGCCTGGGTGCACGCCGACTATCCGCGCTGCCTGACGATCGATCCCAGCGGCGAGTTTCTGTATTCGTGTAACCAGAAAGGCGATTCGATCACCTCCTTTCGCATTAACGCGGCGACCGGTGGGCTGCAATTCACCGGTCGTTTCGAACCGGTGGGGAGTCCCGCGGTCATGATCATGTTGAAGCGTTCCTGACGGCCTATACTGGTGCCGATGCGTTCGCGCAAACGGGTTGAATATTATGCAAATTGCAATGGTTGGATTGGGCCGCATGGGCGCCAACATGGCGCAGCGACTGCTCCGCGGCGGCCACAAGGTAGTGGGGTTTGATCCCGCCGCCGACGCGCGCACTGCCCTCGAACAGAAAGGTGCGGTAACCGCGGCCTCGCTCGAACAAATGGTCGCGAAACTCACGGCGCCACGCGTTGTTTGGTTGATGGTGCCGGCCGGGGCGATCACCGACAGCACGATCACCGCCTTAAGCCCCATGCTGGCTGCGGGCGA
>PMMB01000089.1 GCA_003165495.1 Gammaproteobacteria bacterium
GCCTTGACGTTGTTCGCCGTGCTGTCCATGACGGCCTTGATGCTGGCGCTGCAACTGAACCGAGCGACGCTGCTGCTGGCCGTGTTCGGCGGGTTCCTGGCAATCAGCTACCCCTTCATCAAGCGCTTTCTCTCGGTGCCGCAGATGTACTTGGGCCTGACCTTCGGCTGGGGAATACCCATGGCATTCGAGGCGCAACTCGAGCAGGTACCGCGAGTCGCGTGGCTGCTGTTGCTGGCCAATGTGCTATGGGTCACCGTGTACGACACCATCTATGCCATGGTGGATCGCGACGATGACATCAGAATCGGCGTGCGATCGACGGCGATTCTGTTCGGCGATTCGGATCGCCACATCATCGCGGTACTGCAGCTCATGACCTTGCTGTCCCTGTATCTCGTCGGGCGCATGGTCCACCTGGGTTATTGGTACGACGCGGGTCTATGGGTGGGGGCGTTGTTCTTCATTTATCAGTTGTGGCTGATACGCGCGCGCGATCGCGATGCCTGCTTTCGCGCCTTCCTCAACAACAACTATTTCGGAATGGCCGTATTCATCGGCATGGCGCTGGAATACCTGTTCGCACTCAAGTGACGCCATGAAAGGGAAGTGCATGCTACTGATCGCGTTTAGCGCCGCCTTGACCGGTTGCGGTCGCGATACCGGACAGCCTGCCGTGCCGAAACCACCTGCCGTACCGAAACTCATCCATAGTCCTCCCATCACGCAACTGGCAGCCCAGCAACTTAGATCGCTGTCGATGGAATGCGAGAAATATGTACCTGACAAATCGACTCGTGGACCCTACGACGCCGCGTATTGCGAGGACGCGATCGCCGCCTGGGCTGATTCACCGCTGCAGCTCGTCCCAATCGGGGCTTCCCCTCGATAGTCCTCTCGTCAACCAGATCCGCCATTCTTGGTTGACTAGCGTAACGCGGCACAGAATACTTGGCCCGTCCGCGGCGCGAGCCGGTTTGCCGCATCGACGAGGTATTTGTGACAGTACGCAATGATTGGACGCTCGCGGAAGTGAAAGAGCTTTTCGCGTTGCCGTTCATGGACTTGCTGTTCAGGGCGCAATCGGTGCACCGGTGCTTTCAAGTACCGAACACCGTGCAGATCAGCACGCTCTTGAGCATCAAGACGGGGGCCTGTCCCGAGGATTGTGCCTATTGCCCGCAGAGCGCACGCTTCGATACGGGATTGGAGCCGCAGGAGCTGCTTGAGCTTAAGGAGGTTGCCGTGCGTGCGCGCGCCGCCAAGGAATCCGGCGCCACCCGCTTCTGCATGGGCGCAGCCTATCGATCGCCTAAGCCTAAGGATCTGCGCAAAGTGCTCGCCATGATCCGCGAAGTGAAGTCCCTGGGGATGGAGACCTGCGCGACTCTCGGTATGCTGACGCCGGAACAGGCGCAGGAACTTAAAGACGCCGGCCTCGACTACTACAATCACAATCTCGATACCTCGCCGCAGTACTACAAGAAAATCATCAGTACCCGCATCTACCAGGATCGGCTCGACACCCTCCAGGCCGTGCGCGATGCCGGGATGAACGTCTGCTGCGGCGGGATTGTCGGCATGGGCGAGGAGGCGCAGGATCGAGCCGAGCTCTTGCACATTCTCGCGACCTTGCCTGCGCACCCGGAAAGCGTTCCCATCAACCAGCTGGTGAGGGTCGCGGGAACGCCGCTCGAGCGTGCGGCGGCGTTGGACCCCTTTGATTTCGTCCGTACCGTCGCCGTCGCGCGCGTCCTCATGCCGCGCTGCCACGTGCGCCTATCGGCGGGCCGCAGTGAGATGAGCGATGAATTGCAGGCGCTGTGCTTCTTAGCCGGCGCCAACTCCATTTTTTATGGGGAAAAACTCCTGACCACCGGCAATCCGGACACCGCGCACGATCAAAGTCTGTTCCGGCGACTGAAAATCGCCGCTGAACCGGGGGCCGGCCAACCCGCGGCCGGCGCACCGGCCGTGCGCGCCTTTGCTGCGCCGCATGCGGAGAGCAACGCGGCAACGGTGTGAACGCGCCGGAGAAATTCGCGCCGGATAGCGTCGCGGCCTACGCGCTCGATACCCTTCGTGTGCGGCGCGCGTTCGATCGCGCCGCGAGGACCTACGATGCCGCTGCCGTCCTGCACGCCGAGGTGCGCGACAATCTCTTGGCGCGCCTGGATTTGATGGCGTTGATGCCGCGCGTCGTGGTGGACGCCGGGGCGGGCACTGGTCACGCCTCCCGCGCACTCAAGCGTCGCTACCCCAAAGCACTGATCATTGCCTTGGACACCTCGCCGCGCATGTTGCAAGCGGCCCGCCGTCAGCAATCTTGGCTGCGCCGGTTCGGCCGCGTGTGTGCGGACGCCGAGCGTTTGCCTCTCGCGGACGGCAGCGTCGACTTGATCCTCAGCAATCTCATGCTGCAGTGGTGCAATCCTGACCATGTGTTCGCGGAGTTTCGCCGGGTGCTCGCGCCGCACGGACTGCTCAGCTTCACCACCCTGGGTCCGGACACACTGCGCGAGCTGCGCAGCGCCTGGAGAGAGGTCGACTCGCGCACCCACGTCAATCAATTCATCGATATGCACGACATCGGCGATGCGCTGGTGCGCGGCGGTTTCGCGTCGCCGGTACTGGATGTGGAGCGGTACACATTGACTTACCTCGATGTGCGACGGCTCGCCGCAGATCTCAAGGCTACCGGCGCCCACAATGCAACAATGGGTCGAGCCAGGGGCCTCACAGGGCGGCGACAATTTGCCGCGTTGCAGGCGGCGTATGAGGCCTATCGGCAGGACGGCCGCTTGCCGGCCACCTACGAAGTCGTTTTTGGCCACGCTTGGACGCCTGGCACAGCCGCGCGACGCAGCAACCCGGACGGTTCCACCGTATCGCTTGACGATATCAAGCAGCAATTGCGCTCTCGGCGCCGTTCGTGAGTTATCCTAAAGTGTATGGAGCAGCGCATCGAGCTCGCGCCGAATTGTTCGCTCAAGCCTGCGGCTGCCATGCTTTTCTTTGCCTCTACGTGCCTGTTTTCCCTGGGTTTTGCCTTATTTTTCGTGTTTAAAGGATTCTGGCCGGTGCTGCCGTTCTCGGCCCTGGAAATGTTGGTGCTGGGACTGTGCTTGCTGGCCAGCATGCGGCGCGGGAAATACACGCAAACGGTGCTGATCACGGAATCACAAATCAGCCTCGTGACGCGTACGCGGCGCGGCGCGCAAAAACAGGAGTTTGCGCGGCATTGGACGAAGGTTAGACTTCGCAGTCCGCCGCGGCGCCACGGCTCGAGCAGGCTGACCATCGAGAGCCGCGGACGGGCTTGCGAAGTGGGCAGTTTCCTCACTGAGGAAGAGCGCTGCCGCCTGGCGGAGCGTTTACATTATTTGGTAGGCGGCATGAACGAGTCGCCGCCGCTTGAAATCGCGAACAGAGGGGATCGGATATAGATGAGCGTTACCAGAGGCGACAATGACGACAGCACTTCTCGGCTGCGTGCTTTTTCCTGGGCCCGAGCGCTCTGCCTAGCCGCCTTGGGCGTTGCGGCCAAGGCCGGAGCCAACACTTCGAACGGCTACAACTTGCCGCTGGGCGTCACGGAATTGAGCCGGGATATGTACGGCTTGCACATGGAAGTTTTCTGGATCTGCGTCGGCATCGCGGTGGTGGTGTTCGGGGTGATGATTTATGCCCTGGTGAAATTCCGCCATTCCAAGGGCGCCATTCCCGACACCACCATGTTGCACAGCACTGGGGTGGAAGTCATTTGGACCATCATTCCGGTGGTGATCTTGGTGGTGATGGCAATTCCAGCCGCGGAAATCATCCTCAAGATGGAGGACACGCGCAATTCCGAGATGTCCGTCCGGGTGACCGCCTACCAGTGGAAGTGGCAGTACCAGTATATGGACGCGGCCGAAGGTATCAA
>PMMB01000029.1:0-1621 GCA_003165495.1 Gammaproteobacteria bacterium
GCGCTTGGGCTGGGCTTGCTGGCTTACGTCAGCGCGGGACGCCTGGCGGGGATGGTGGGCGCGGCTGCCGTCAGCACTTTCTTGCTCTCGTACCAAGTCGCCATCTGGCTCGCGACCGATGCGCCGCTGCTCGCGGCCGTATCGATTGCACTCTTGGGCGCGTACCAGGGCTTTTATGCGACGCACACGCGCGAGCGCTTGCGCGGCTACCTATTGATGCATGCCGCCTTGGGATTGGGTTTTCTCTGCAAGAGCGCCGCCGCCTGGATGGTGCCGGCGCTGGCCATAGTCTCCCTTGCGGTCTGGGAGAAGCGCTGGCGCGAGCTCCTCCGTTGGGAACTGTACTTGGGATTGGTCTTGCAGGCCGCGATGATTTTCACCTGGATCTGGTTCGTGTACGTGGGACCGGACGGCACCGCGCATTTGAAAGTGTTTTTCTGGAACAATTTGGTCGGCCGATTTACGCGTATCGACGCGCCGAACGAATTGCAATACGCGACCGCTCATCGCAATTCTCCGGGCAAATACCTGATCGAGTTGCCGCTGTATCTAGCCCCCTGGACCTTATTGGTCATCGCCGCCCTGCGCCGTGCGTGGCGGCAGCGCAAGACCTCGTTCGACGACTTCCGTCCGGTGCGCTTCGCGCTCGCCGCCTCGCTGCCGCCGCTGGCGATCCTCTCGATGGCGGCGACCGCCCGCAACATCTATTTCGCCCCGGCGCTGCCCGGCGTCGCGTTGCTGCTCGCCTGGTGGGCGCGCGAAATATCGCAGAACCCGGACCGCTGGGAGATTCGTGCGCTGCGCGCGACCTCGGTCCTGCTGCTGCTGGGAGTGATGGCGTTCACTGCGGCTTTGGGCCTGATCGGTGCCGACGCCTGGAGCACCATGAGTTCGCGCGCGGACTTCGTCGTGATTTCCGCGGTTGGTTTGCTCGGCGCTGCGTGGCTCGCGCTGCGCGCATGGAGCGCGGCGCGCGGTCAAGTCCAACGCGCACAGTGGTCGCTGTTATTGGCTTATTGCGCATTGCTCGTGGGACCGGCATCGCAGGTGTACCGCCAAGTCGATACTTGGCAGAATCTGGCGTCGATCGCGCGCGCCATGGAGCGCGACGCCGCGGGCAAACCTTTGATTCTATTCGCACCGGATGAGACGACTCGGGCGATGATCGACATGTATGCGCGCACCACCGTTGGCCTGATACCAGGGCCGGTCGACGCGGCCGCCATCGATCGACTGAGAGCCGCTGCCGAGGCCGCACCGCAAAGTCTCATCGTCGTTCAATTGCCCGGGCGCGCGAACGTCTTCGGGCAACGGTTCGCTCACTACTTTGGGCCGCCGCAAGACGAGCCGCAGCCGGCGTGGGCGGCCGCGGCGCGGTTGCGGTTGGCGAAAAGCTACTCCCTGCCCAATGGCCGTCGCTACGCTCTGCTCGAATTGCAACCGAAGCCGCTGGCGCTTCTAGGCGAACCTTAAGGGGCCGAGCAGCTCACGGTAAAGCGAATCGTATTTGACGATCTGCCGGGTCCATGAAAAATCCTGCGCCATCGCGTTTTGCATCAACTGTTGCCAACTCTTCGGAACACTGTACCAATCGAGCGCGGTCCCGATGGCCCAGCGCGCG
>PMMB01000029.1:1688-3990 GCA_003165495.1 Gammaproteobacteria bacterium
CCGCAGGGCTCATAGCGTGACGGCATGAGGAACATGTCGCTGCCCGCCTCGATCAAATGAGCCAGCGATTCATCGTATCCTGAGCGAAACGCCACGCGACTCGGGAAGCGCCGCGCCAGTCCCTCGAAAAACGACACATATTGAGGATCGCCGCTGCCCAATACCGCCAAGCCGAAGTCACGCTCCTGCAGCAGGCTAGGCAATGCGTCGAAGAGTAAATCGATGCCCTTCTGCTCCGCGAGGCGAGTTACCATGCCAATCAGCGGCCGCGTCACCGCCATATCGAGGTGAGTGGCCGCGATCAGCAGTTCCTTGTTGGTCTGCTTGCCGTGCAAGTCTTGCGGTCCAAAATGCGCCGTCAAATGCGGATCGTGCCGCGGATCCCAATCCCGGTAATCGACGCCGTTCAATATCCCGACCACGCGATCCGTGCGTGCCCGCAGTGTCGCCTGCATGCCCATGCCCAGCGGTCCTTCGCAGATTTCGCGCGCGTACGTAGGGCTCACTGTGGTCACTAGATCAGCGAATTTTATGCCGGTTTTCAAGGCGTTGATGACCCCTTGCGCCAGATCGCCGCGGTCCAGGCGCGCTTCAAAGGAGCCCAATCCTAAGTCGGCGACCGCAGCACTCGGCATTGTGCCCTGATAACCGATGTTATGAATCGTCAATACCGACCGCGCAGGCGCGAGCAACGTATCCGACGAATAGAGCGTCTTCAGATACAGCGGCAGGAATGCCGTATGCCAATCGTTGCAGTGGAAGATGTCCGGCGCCAGCGAAAGGCGCCGGCAGCTCTCGAGAGTTGCGCGAGTGAACAACAGGAAGCGCCGATGTTCGTCCGGGTCGCCGGTATAGAAATTGGCGCGGTCGTACAGCACGGGACAGTCGATGAAATACGTGGCAACGTCCGTGCCGGGAAGGCTGGCCGTTTGCAGAGAGAAGCGGTATTCCGTGTTGCCTATGGCCAACGGGATTTGTTGCGCGCCGAGGACTGGCTGCAGCTCCGGGTGCGCCGCCCGAACCGCGGAGTACAGGGGCATGAAGGCGTGCACGTCGTGGCCCAGCTGCCGCAGGCTGCGCACCAAAGCGCCTGCGACGTCTGCGAGTCCGCCGGTCTTTGCGAACGGCAAGATCTCCGAACTCAAGACACACAGCTTCAATGCCGACATAGCTGACAGTTTAGCAAAGGCCTCAATGGCGTCGCGAGAAAAGGTGCAGGCGTTTGCTGAGTATGGCAGGCTGGGATCGTACTTAAGGCTGATTCGATAGCTCGCCGTGAACCGGGGAGAGGTATGGCCCACGCTGCTCGTAATAACACCGGACGATATGTCAGCCGATTGACGAGCGGCACCCTGGCGGTGGTTATGGCGGGAGGGCGCGGCGAACGGCTCAAAGCGCTGACCCAGCACCGCTGCAAGCCAGCGACGCCTTTCGGCGGCAAGTTCAGGATCATCGACTTCGTATTGTCGAATTGCGTCAATTCCGGCATCCGTCAAATCGCGGTATTGACCCAGTACAAAGCACAATCGTTGATCCAGCATATTCAACGCGGCTGGAGCTATCTGCGCGGTGAACTCGGCGAATTCGTGGAATTGATTCCGGCGCAACAGCAAATCGGCATGCACTGGTATCGCGGCACCGCCGATTCGGTGTATCAGAATCTAGACTTCATTCGGTCGCACCATCCGACACATGTGCTCATCTTGGCGGGCGATCATATTTACAAAATGGATTACGGTCCGATGATTGCTTACCACGAACAATGCGAGGCTGACATTACCGTCGGCGTCGTGGACGTACCGTTGGAACGCGCCAATGAATTCGGCATCTTGACCACCGACGACACCAATCGCGTCACCAAATTCGCGGAGAAACCGCAAGACCCGGATCCCATCATCGGCCAAGAAAATTTAGCGCGCGCGTCCATGGGTATCTATGTGATCGGCATGAACCGCTTGGAGAAAATGCTGATCGACGACGCGGCCAACGAATCCAGCAATCACGATTTCGGCAGAAACATCATTCCTCCCGCCATCGTGGCCCTACGGGTGTTCGCCTATCCGTTCCATGACGTCGAGACGCGCGCGCAGAATTACTGGCGCGACGTGGGCAACGTCGACGCGTTGTACGAAGCGAACATGGAACTGGTTGCACTCAATCCAGAACTGAATATCTACGATCGTCAATGGCCTATCTGGACGTACCAGGCGCAGCAACCGCCCGCTAAATTCGTGCTGGACGAAGAAGGCCGGCGCGGGATGGCGGTCAACTCCATGGTCGCCGGCGGCTGCATCATCTCGGG
>PMMB01000029.1:4062-4479 GCA_003165495.1 Gammaproteobacteria bacterium
ATCACACGTTGCATTCTCGATGAGAACTGCGTGATTCCCGACGACACGCAGATCGGGCAAGACCACGCGCTCGACCTGAAGCGCTTCTTCGTGACCAAACGCGGCGTGGTTTTGGTGACCCAGGACATGCTGAGTGCGGCCGAGCTCGATAAAGCGTAAGGCCCCGTCAATCGCCTTGTTCGCGTAATCTCAAACTCGACCATGCCGCGATCACGCTGCGCGATTCGATTCCCAGCATATCGGGCTCTCCCGCTACTTGGCCGCACAGTAACTTCACATCTGCTCCCGCCGTGCCCCGCGGCCGATACAGCGACGGCAGTGCCTTGCCGAACAGCACGACCAGCGGACAGCCCACCGCCGCGGCCGCATGCGCCGGTCCCGAATCGACGGTAATCAGGCCGTCCGCGCGCGCCAACA
>PMMB01000175.1 GCA_003165495.1 Gammaproteobacteria bacterium
GCGGTGATCGGCGGCGGCCCCGCGGGAAGCACGGCGGCTATCTTGCTGGCGCGGCGCGGCTACAAGGTCATTGCGCTCGAGAAGGCTCATCATCCGCGCTTTCACATCGGCGAATCGCTGCTGCCGATGAATCTGCCGGTATTCGAACGTCTAGGGGTGCTCGACAAGGTGCGCGCGCTCGGCGTCTTCAAGCCCGGCGCGGACTTCGAAGCGGACAATGAGCGCGGTTACAATACTTATGCATTTGCGCGCGCCATCGGCGCGAGTCCGCCGCACGCCTTCCAGGTGTGGCGGCAGGACTTCGACAAGATGCTGTATGAGCACGCGCGCGAGTGCGGCGCGGATGCGCGCGAAGGCCACGAAGAGGTCGGTTTCGAGCAGTGCGGGCCACGCGAGACCCGGCTGGATGTGAGCACCGATGACGGCTGCAGTTACCGCGTTCAGGCACGCTACGTGGTCGATGCCAGCGGCCGCGATGCGTTCCTGTCCGCGAAACGCAAACTGCGGCGCAAGAACGATCAGCACCAAAGCGCGGCCATCTTCGGCCACTTTCGCGGTGCCGAACGGCGCGCCGGCGCGGACGCCGGTAACATCAGCATCTACAGCTTCGAAGATGGCTGGATGTGGATGATTCCCCTGCCCGACGACGTCATGAGTGTCGGCGCCGTGTGCCGTCCGGACTACCTCAAACAGCGCAAGGGCCGCACGGTCGAATTCCTGCAGGCCACGCTGCAACGCAGCCCCGCGCTGTGGCGCCGCCTCCGGCACGCCGCACTGATCGGCAACGAGGTGCGCGTGACCGGCAACTATTCCTACGACTCGACCCAGATGGGCGGCGCCGGCTGGGTGCTGGTGGGGGATGCCTTTGCGTTTCTCGATCCGGTGTTCTCCTCCGGGGTGTACTTGGCGATGAGCGGCGCGGAGCAGGCGGCCGCGGTGGTGGACACCGCACTGCGCGAACCCCGCCGCGAGGCGGCACTGCTGCGTAAGCTGGAGAAGCGGCAGCGTGCAGGCATGAAGCGGTTCTCGTTCTTCATTTACCGCTTCAACGGTCCCGTGATGCAGCAGGTGTTCCGCCAGCCGCGCAACACCTGGCAGCTGGAACAGGGCGTGATATCGATGCTTGCCGGCGACCTGTTCGATACGCCGCGGGTGCTGTGGCGCCTGCAGCTGTTCAAGGCGATTTATGCGCTGCGCGGTCTGCGCGACTGGCGGCGCTGGCGTGCCGAGCACAAGTATCGGCTGGCGCAGGCGCGCTCGCAATTCACCGGCGGCAACACGCCACTGGACAAGGTCTAGTCCGGGACACGGCCCGCGGCTTGCTTTTCATGGTCGATCGTCGCAACTTAAGCGAGCGAACGCTGGTTGATCAACGATCCCAAGGGAGAGTCATCATGCGAATCGAGCGCCGACTGATCGTAAGCTGTGGTGTTGCCGCAATCATGAGTATCGCCGCGATCGCTTCGTACGCGGACGAGACTTGCAATTCGCCCTATATGACCGGGCTGATCAAAGGGCAGGAAGATTTCGTGCATGTGTGGGCGCTCGGCGTGCCGGGCATGGGCGACGGATCGGACAAGCTCGTCACCATAGATGCGAATCCGGCGTCGAAAACCTACGGGAAAGTGATTCACAAGATTTCTGTCGGCGGCCGCGGCGAAGCGCATCACATGGGGTTCACGGACGATCGTAAATATCTCTGGGCCGGCGGTCTCGACGACAGCAAGATCTATGTCTTCGATGTGGGGACCAGCCCATCGCATCCGAAGCTTGTGAAGACGATCGACGATCTGTCGGCGAAGACCGGCTTCGCGGGACCGCATACGTTTTACGCACTGCCCGGCCGCATGCTGATCGGCAATCTATCGAACGCGGCGGACAAGGGCGGCGTAACCGGCATGTCGGTCTACAACAACAAGGGCGACTTCATTGCCAAGTACGACATGCCCACCTCGGCGATCAAACAGATCAAAGGCGATGGCTACGGCTACGACATTGCGGTGAATCCCGCTAAGAATGCCCTGTTGACCTCGAGTTTTACCGGCTGGAACAATTACATGCGCGATCTCGGCGAGGTCGTGAAGGATACTGAGGCGATGAAGCATTTCGGCAATACAATGGTGATGTGGAATCTAAAAACCATGGAACCGGAGCAGATTTTCGCCGTGCCGGGGGCACCGTTGGAGATTCGCTGGGCTCTGCCTGAGGGTCAGAATTGGGCGATCACGGCCACGGCGCTGACCTCGCAACTATGGCTGATCAAGCGCGACGCCCATGGGACTTGGGCTGCAAAGGACGTCGCCACGATCGGCGACCCGGCCAAGATTCCGTTGCCGGTGGATATTTCGATCACCGCCGATGCGAAGGGTTTGTGGGTTAACACCTTCATGGACGGCACCACGCATTATTTCGATCTCACCGATCCGGAGCATCCGCGGCAAACCTACAGCAAGCACACTGGCAGCCAAGTGAACATGGTGTCGCAGAGCTGGGACGGCCGCCGCGTATACATCACCTCGAGCTTGCTCTCGAAGTGGGATAAAACGGGCAAGGACAACGAGCAGTTCCTGCGCGCATTCCATTGGGACGGCCATGAGCTAACTCCCGCGTTCGAGATTGACTTCACCAAGGAACAGCTCGGCCGCCCTCATCACATGAAGTTCACCGCCAATCCGCAGCGCGTGGCGTCGCTCTTGGGCGCGTCCGTACGCTGATGCGCCGGGTCGGCGCGGTGGCCGGCGTCGTATTGACGGTGCTGTCACTCGCCGGCATCGCCGCTGTGGCGAGCGGCGCCGTAGACCCCGGCAAGGCGACGGCGCCGCGCATGGAATTCGTGCCGCCGCCGCCGGGTAGCTACAAATTGCAGAGGATCCAGCGTGTGTCGGATGCTGTGTTGCTCGACAGCACGGGTCGTACCGTCAGGCTTTCCGCGCTGACGCAGGGCAAGATCACTCTGCTGACGTTCTTCTACACGTACTGCGTCGACCCCTTGGGTTGCCCGTTTGCGCACACGACGCTGGCCAATTTGCGCGATCGCGTGCGAGACGACCGCGCGCTCGCCGGGCGCGTACGCTTCGTCAGCGTCAGCTTGGATCCGACGCATGACACGCCCGCAGCCATCGCGAGCTATGGGCAAGAATTTACGATCGATCCAAAATTCGAGTGGCGCTTCTTGACGGCGCGCCGCGTGCCGGAGCTTCTACCCGTGCTCGACGATTTCGGGCAAGACGTCAGCGTGGATATGGATGAGAACGGCCGCGCGACGCGCACCTTGCATCATATGCTGAAAATGTTTCTGATCGACGCCCACGGCGACGTACGGGAAATTTACACGCTGGCCTTCTTGCAACCTCAAGTGATGTTCAACGACATCAAGACGCTCGCGCTGGAAGCGGGCTGAAGCGTAGTCGTATCCACGCTACTACCGCGCAAGAGTTTGAGGAACTCTTCGCCGGCCAGAAGCGGACCGAGCGCCGCGCCTTGCGCCAATGGTCTTCCATGGCGGAGAACGGTGGACAACAACTTCGGTGAAGTAATGCCCGTTGCACACACCACGATGCCAAGTCCACGGGCCGCGCCGATAATCCCATCGAACAGCAACGCCTCCGACGGCCCGTCACCGATCCTGAGAAGCAGCCAAGGGTCGACGCGCAGTTTCGAGATCGGCAATGTGGACAGCAGGCGAAGATTGGAGTGGGCAGCGTTAAATCCGTCGATCGCTATCAATATTCCGGCGTCGCGAACCTTGGTAACTGAACGCAGTGCAGCCGAGCTTGGGCCGAGGGCCGCTTCCTCCACCTCGAGTTCGAGGAACGACGGTGCCAGCTCATTCTCCGCGAGGATTCTCTGTACGAGGGGCAAAAAGGCGGCATTTACGAGGGTGCGCTGCGACACCGGAACTCCAATCGGAAATTCATGCCCGATTATCTTCAACCATGCACGCTGTTCGCGACACGCCTCGTGAAGGCGGCGCTCGACGAGCGCCATTCCGAGCCCAGCGGCCTCGATTTCGGCCGCGAGTTCAATCGCCGGTCGATACTCGTGCAACCCTGGAACGCACAGAAGAGCCTCCACTCCGCCGACCCGGCCGGTCTGCAGATCGATTTGCGGCTGATAGAGAAAGACGGCGTTGCTGGCGGAGAGGCGAGCCCGCAGCGGATCACTGATGGGTGTCGCCACCTCGCTCGGATTCTGTTCGTTGCCGCTTTGCGGAGGGCTCAGCCACGCAATTTTACGGCTCTGGTAGCGCATGCTTGCGGTAGCGACGACGGCAACGGCCGCGGAGGTGATAGTGATCGTCAGGATGAGCCAGCGGGCGGTTCGTGCAAAAAATAACGCGGCGACCGACCCTACCGCCGCTTCCTGTCGCACCAGAGAAACGCTAAATACTCTAAATGGTCTTCCTCGCAGGTCGGACACTGCCATAAAACCGCGGATATGATTGGCCTCTACGCGCACGATGGGCGCAAGTGGTTCTTGGAGCGCCGCTGCGACATCGCCGGAATTCGACGCACGGGGATCCAGCAGCTGGACGGGGACGTGCGCCAATTCCTCGTAACGATGCCATTGAAGCGCGTCGAGGGCGCGCGTGGCAATGAGCCAGCCACGAGCAACTCCGGACCCGCTTGACGCATAAATCGGCATGGCGACCAAGAGTTTCGGGCCATGGACGAGCGTTGCGGCCCCGGCGAGACTTGGCACTCCGGCGACGCCGGGGGTCGGTAGGGGCGGCAGCTCGGCTAGGAACAGCCGGGCATCCGGAAAACCGCGATTAGGGCCCTGGTTTACGCGGCGCCAAAAGAGCGGCTTACCATGGAGATTTATAATCAGAACGGTGTCGATCCGTTCAGAAGCTAACAGTTCCGGGTCATAGTGAACATCGACATAGGGGATGTTGGGACGCTTCACGAACTCGTAGGTGTCATCAGCCACTGCGAGTGCGCGAGCAGTGGCAATCAATTCATTTAGTTGACCGAACCAGGCGCGGCGCAACTCGTCAAGGGCGAGAACTGCGGGTTGGGTGTCCAAAGTGTCGACAGCGATATTCGCTGCCCGGGCAGCCGGGAACATCATCGAAAAACACGCAACAATCAAAATACTGCGTGCACGCACGGATGCAGACCCCCGGTTTCGACCCGGAGCGGAAACCGCCTACCGCGGCCGCTCCCAATCATGTGAAATGGAATCGAGCTGGCGCGGTGAACCGATTGCATTGATTCGAATTTCGCCAAACGACTCACCGGCGGTGCGACCACCGCCGCTTAGGATATCAAACTGAGTATCACGATCTGTCTGGTACCGAACAGAGCAACGCAGGGCGTCCATCTCCAGATCGTGTTAGATATGTTTTCTAAACATTTGTTTTCGCAACGGTTCGTGTCAGGAGCGCGGCCCCAGCAAGTTGCAGGTCGTTGCAAACTGAGTTGCGTCGCCCTTACCGCGCCTGCCGCGGCTCGTAGCCGTCAGTGAGCGTATTCAGAAAAGCCACAATGTCCTTGATGTCGGCTTCGCTCAATGCGGGCGAATCGCCGGCATGTCGATCTAGGGGTGCTAAGGGTTCGACGTTGCCTTGATACCGCATCGGCAAATCATCGAATTTCAGCGTGGCGCCGTTCGCCCCGCGCGAATACCACTTCTGCGGCCGGCTGTCCCGCTCGGCGTAAAAGCGCACCACGTCTTCCAAGCGATGCAACACGCCGTTATGAAAGAACACGCGGCGAGTCGCCACATTGCGCAACGAGGGGGTACGGAACAGTCCGCAATATTCCTTTTTATCCGCCAAGTCGGTTCGCAGCGGCCCGCACAATCCGAGGTCGTAGTAACTTGGGTCCGAATTGGCGGGAAGACCTAGGTTGCGTGGCGCACCGATGGCGGCGTAACCGAAATCCGTGAACTGTGGAAAGACGCCTTTTCGCATGGCGCTGGGATGACAGCGCGCGCAATTGCCTTTTGCCGGATCATTGAAGGCGGCCAGGCCCCGCAATTCGTCGCTGCTCAATGAAGTCTCATGCCGCAACCAGGCGTCGTACTTGCTGCCGTAGGGATAGAACTCTGTCGGACTTTGTTGAAAAGTTTCCAGGGCCATCAGCACGGCCTTGAACGCCAATGCCTTGTCATCGAACACTGTATCGCCGAAGGTATCGCGAAACTGCGCCGCATAGCCCGCACGCTGCACTCTCGTTACTACCGCAGCGGCGCTCGCGTTGGCCATCTCGAACGGCGAGAACAGCGGCAGCCGCGCCTGATCGTGAGCCGACTGCGCACGGCCGTCCCACGTGCGGCCACCGGCCGGACCCTGGTCGACGCTGTCATCCCCCTCGTCGTCGAAGTAATGTTCGGTAAACGGCGGGATGTTTTGCGCGTACATCAGCGAAGGTACGGCACGCAGGCCAAAGCGCCGCCCGTCGCTGCCGCCGCGTTGCACCGGCGAATCGTTCGACGGCCCGAAAGCGTGCCGCGGGTCGTGGCAGGTGGCGCAAGCGACCTTGGCGGACGCCGACATGGACGCATCGAAGAACAGCGCACGGCCGATATCCGTCATCGCCGCGACCGAGGGAAGCTTGCCGAAGGTGTTGGCATAGAAGGGCGCATCGTCGCTGGCCGCGCTGCGAACACCGGCGGCCGCCATCCAAATGAGTGTGCCCCCGACCACCAGCGCTGGAATTCCCTCAGTGCACCGAGCGGCCACTATCGCTCGCAACACCCGCATTGAACAATTGCGCAATATCCACCGCGTCGAATACATGGGCGCGATTGCAGAAATCGCAACGCACTTCGACTTCCCCGCGCTCGGCCAGAACAGAACGCGTTTCCGCTTCGCCCAGGCTCTGCAACATGCCGCTGACCCGCTCGCGTGAACATCGGCAACGAAAATAAACCGGTGCCGGTTCAAATAGGCGTACATCATCTTCATTGAACAGCCGGTGCAGAATTTCCGCGTCGGCTAGCGTGCGCAACTCTTCGGGCGTGAGTGTCTCGCCGATCAGCTGCACGCGCCGCCACGCGTCGTCGACAGCCGCCACCTCAACGGCGTGTGCGCCCGGCGCGTCCGCAATGGGCAGTTTTTGCAGCAGCATCCCGGACGCGCCGGACGCGTCGGCATGCAGCCAGAGTCGTGTCGGCAATTGCTCGGAATTCTCGAAGTAGACCTGCAGCGATTCAGCCAAGCGTTGACCCGAGATGGGCACGATTCCTTGATAGCGCTGCGAGCCGTCGTCGGTTTCCAATGTCACGGTTAGATTGCCGGTGCCGATCAGATCGACCCGGACAGCACCTGTGCCCGCGTCCGTATATTCACCCTCACGGTATCGCGCCAGCCCCCGGACTCCGAGGCCGCTGGTACATTGCGCCAGCATGAGATGCACGGGTCCGTCGCCCTGTAATTGCAGGGATAGGACGCCCTCGAACTTGACCGTCGCGGCCAACAGCAGAGAGGCTGCCACCGCTTCACCCAACGTATCGCGGATCGCCGCCGGATACTCATGATGCAGGGTCAATGCGCGCCAAGCAGCATCCAGGTGTACCAAGTGCCCGCGAATCGGGTATTGCTCGAATATGAAGCGATGCAAGCAGTCGCGGTCATGCATCTTAAGCGCCACCGCCCAGCTTGAGCTTAAGCAATTCGTTGAGTTGCGCCGGATTCGCTTTGCCTTCGGTCGCCTTCATCACCTGCCCGACGAAGAAACCGAACAATTTCTCCTTGCCGGAACGGTAATCTGCGAGTTGCTTGGGGTTGGCGGCGATCACGGCGTCGATCACTCCTTCGATGGCGCCCGAGTCGGTGATCTGTTTGAGGCCCTTCGCCTCGATGATGGCGTCCGCGGACTTGCCCTCGGACCACATCGCCTCGAATACCTCCTTGGCGATTTTGCCCGAGATGGTCTGATCGACGATCCGCTCCAGCAGGCCGCTCAATTGCCCTGGCGACACGCGTGATTCCTTAATCTCGACATTGTCGCGATTCAGTGCGCTCGATAATTCGCCCATGACCCAATTCGCAGCGAGCTTCGC
>PMMB01000218.1 GCA_003165495.1 Gammaproteobacteria bacterium
GTCGAGGTGATCGTAGTGATTGTGCGAGATCGCCACGACGTCGATGTGCGGCAGATCCTGCAAGGCAATGCCGGGCGCCTGCGCTCGCGACGGTCCCGCGAATCGCACCGGCGACGCGCGAGTTGAGAACACGGGATCCGTCAGCACGTTGAGTCCGCTCGCCTGTACCAACATCGTCGCGTGACCTATCCAAGTCACCGCGGGACTCATCTCGGCGCCCGCGAGGGCATTGCGCCGGATGAAATCGAGATCGGCGATGACTTGAGGCGTGGGTAACTTGGGTTTCGGTGGCAAGTGATTGCGAATCCGATCCAATTGCCACCGAAGAACGTCACCGAGCGATTTGGTGACTGATCCGATGTAGTTGTTGCGGAATCCTTGGGGCGTGTGATGGGATCTCGTCGGCATCGGTTCATTTTGCCACGAACCGGCCACATATCCGTGCTGACGGTTATGCCTCGTCCGCGCAATCTCGCACGCGTGTCCACAGATTCCCGCCTGCAACGTGGCGCCGCATCAGAACGACTCGCGGCGGAATATCTGCAAGCGCGAGGTCTCGCCGTGCTCGCGCGCAATATGCGGTGCAGAGCCGGGGAACTCGATCTGGTATGCCTGGACAGCGGCGTGCTCGCGATCGTTGAAGTGCGGCAACGAGTTCGCGTCGATTTCGGCGGCGCCCTGGCGTCGGTGAACCGGCGCAAGCAGCGAAAAATCATTCGCGCCACTCGATTCTTCTTGCAGCGACAAGCCCAGTGGCGCGCCTACGTGATTCGCTTCGATGTAATCGCCCTAGAAGGGTTGCCGGACCGCACTCATCGCATCGTCTGGGTCAAGGACGCGTTTCGCGCTACTTAACCACCTGCAGCTTCGGGCGCTTCGGTTTGGCGCCGCCGTCCTTCCCGGCGGCGGGCGCTGCCGGCGGCCCATCCGTGGGATCGGGATCCGCATCGCCTTCGGGGAAAATCATGCCCTGGCCGGTCTCACGTGCGTAAATGCCCAAAATCGCGCGCACCGGGACCTGCACGGCGAACCCTACGCCGCCGAAGCGAGCCTCGAAACTGACGAAATCGTTGCCCAATTTGAGCATCTGGGTGGCGGAGAAACTCACATTGAGCACGATTTTGCCGTCTTTTACATATTGGCGAGGCACGGTCACGCCTTCGGCGGCCGCATCCACCACGATGTGCGGGGTCTCACCGCTGTCGGAAATCCACTCGTGCAAGGCACGGAGTAGATAGGGGCGCCGCGGCTTCAATGTCGCATATCCCGTTCGGCCTCGGTCAAGCAGGAGCGGAACGTGGAGCGTGCGAAAATCGAATTCATGTATTTCACGATGGGCTGAGCTTGCACCGGCAGATCTATACCGTAGCTCGGCAAACGCCACAAGATGGGCGCGATGCTGGCGTCGACCAGGGAAAATTCATCGCTGAGAAAGAACGGCTTCGCCTTGAATACGTCCGCGCTGGCGCAAATCGCTTCACCCAATACTTTGCGGCTATGCGCCGCCGTTTTGCTCTGTGGGTCCAACTCGATATCGCGCGCCAGGGCATACCAGTCCCGCTCCACGCGATAAAGCGCCACTCGAAATTGCGCTCGGGTCACCGGGTCGATGGGCATCAGCGGCGGGTGCGGAAAGCGCTCGTCCAAGTACTCGATGATGACGCGGGAGTCGTACAACACCAGGTCTCGATCCACCAAGGTCGGCACACTGTGATAGGGATTGAGATCGAGCAGGTCTTCCGGCAAATCGTTCGGGTCGACATTGACCAACTCGATCGCGATTCCCTTCTCGGCAAGGACTATGCGCGTCCGGTGACTCCAAGGATCAGCCGGCGCGGAAAAAAGAGTCATCACCGAGCGACGTGCCACTAACGCGATCTCCTAGGGAGCATAGACAAACGGGAGTCCCCGCTGCTGCGTCAGTGGACGTCCTTCCAATATTCTTTCTTCAGCAAGTAGGCGAACGCAAAGAACACCAGCAAAAATAGCGTCACAAAAACGCCCATCGATTGGCGTTTCTCTTTGACGGGCTCACCGGCATAGTCGAGAAAATTCACGATGTCCCGAACGAACTGATCATACTCCTCTGGCTTTAATGCGCCCGGNNACGGGCTTCTGCGACCCTTGCAATTCCTGCAGCACGTGCGGCATTGCAGCGCTGGGGAGGTAGAGATTGTTGACACCCCAGGGGCGGGTCTTGTCGGCGTAAAATCCCTTCATGTACGAATAAAGATAATCCACGCCGCGGGCTCTGGCGATCAGCGATAGATCGGGCGGCTCCTTGCCGAACCAGCTTTCAGAATCCTTCGGCATCGCCGAATTGATGGTATCGAAGGCCTTATCCGAGGTGAACATCAAATTGCCCGCGAGTTCCGACTCGGGGATCTTGAGGTCCGCCGCCAACCGGTTGTAGCGTAGATATTTGAGCGAATGGCAACCCGAGCAGTAATTCATGAAATTACGCGCGCCGCGCTGCAAGGACTCGGTGTTCTTGATGTCCGCGCCGGACGTCAGCAGCGGGATCTCGCCCTCCTCGGCCATGGCAGAGCCTGCGGACAGTAGCGCTATCGTGATCAATACCCAGCGTTTATGCATGTCCTGTGACTCTTTCCGGTACCGGTTTCACGCTGTCGAATTTCGTGTACCAGGGCATCAGCAAAAAGAAAGCAAAGTACAAAATCGTGCAGACTTTGGCCAATGTCGGGTAGATGCCCGACGGAGGTTTCAAGCCGCAGATTCCCAGGCAGACGAATGATAAAACGAAGATAGCCAGCATAACCTTGTATATAGGGCCGCGGTAGCGGATCGAGTACACCGGCGAGCGATCCAACCACGGCACGAAGAACAGCACGACGATAGAGGCGCCCATCACCAGCACACCCCAGACCTGCGTCCCCGCGAACGAGGGCACCGCACGCAACATGGCGTAAAACGGCGTGAAATACCAAACCGGCGCAATGTGCGGCGGCGTCTGTAGCGCATTGGCAGGCTCGAAGTTCGGTGCTTCCAAGAACAAGCCGCCGAAGGTCGGCGCAAAGAATATCACGCCGCAAAACAGCAACAAGAATCCCGCGACCCCGAGCAAGTCCTTCACGGTGTAGTAGGGATGAAAGGGGATGCCGTCGAGGGGGTGACCCTGCGCGTCCTTGTACTTCTTGATCTCGATTCCGTCGGGATTGTTGGAGCCGACTTCATGCAGCGCCATGAGGTGCGCGATCACCAGGAATATCAGCGCCAGCGGCAACGCGGCCACATGCAAGGCAAAGAATCGGTTCAGGGTGGCATCCGCAATGTAGTAGTCGCCGCGGATCCATTCGACCAGGTCTTGCCCGATCACCGGCAGACTGCCGAACAGGGACACGATGACCTGGGCGCCCCAATAGCTCATGTTGCCCCAGGGCAGCACATAGCCCATGAAACCCTCGGCCATCAGCACCAGGAAAATCAAACAACCGAAAATCCACAGCAGTTCGCGGGGCTTGCGGTGCGAGCCGTACAGCAGCGCTCGAAACATATGTAAGTAAACCACGATGAAAAACGCCGACGCACCAGTGGAGTGCATGTAGCGAATCAGCCAGCCCCAACTGACGTCGCGCATGATGTATTCCACCGAAGCGAACGCCTCGGC
>PMMB01000352.1 GCA_003165495.1 Gammaproteobacteria bacterium
CGTAGAGTATGTTGGCGCCGCCGACGGGATTGGTGTTCGACAGTCCGCTGCAATTCAGGATGCCGTCTTGCGGCGCGGTCATGTAGCGCACCGAGATCGTGTCCCCCGGGACGCCCGCGACGTACTGGCCGGTAATCGCCTGCGAATTCGCGAAGGCGCCGCTGGCGACGAGCGAGCCGCTCAGGGTGTTGATCGTCGGACTGGGAAAATAGCCGGCCGCCTGGATGACGTCGGTCATGAGAGTCATCGCCATTCTCTGACTATCCTGCATCTGTTCGAGCTGGTTCTGATTGAGGAAGACCGCTTTGTTCGACTGAACGACGGTGACGAGTGCCCCCGCCAGGAAGATCCCAATGGTCATCGCGATCATGAGTTCCAGGAGGGTGAAGCCCCGTTGATGAGTGGCTCGCATGGCTTAGGGCTCCACGTACAAGATATACGTCGGCGCGAAAGTCGCGGTCGTCGTGTTGGTGGCTGCCTGGCTATTCAGGGACACCGTCTTTTCATTCCAGGTGACCGCGATGGTGCAGTTGAGCGGCGCGCTGGCGGTGGGGCAAGTAATGGTGGTGACGGGATTCGAGCCCGGCAGCAGTGCGCTCAATGCGTTGGCCCAGGTGTGCAGATCAAAAGCGGCGAGCTGGGCCGGCGTGCAGCCGATGTTCGCAGGCGCCAAAGCACCACCCAAATAGCAATCCGTTGCCCCCGTCGCCGTGGTGTTGAGCGTGCCATCGGAAATTGCCGCGCCTGTGATAATCAGTGGAGTAGGTGCCAATCCCAAGGCCCAATATCCGCGATTGGCGTGCATGGCGGAAGCCAGGCCCGACGCTTGGATCGCCACCAAAGATCGCGTGCTGGCGGAGCCGGTATTGGCGAATGCCAGCGCCTCCATTTTAGCAATTCCCAAAAGCCCGATGGAGGTGATGATCAGCGCCACCAGAACTTCAATCAGCGTAAAGCCGCCCACGCCGCCGGACGCCGTGGACCTTGAATAATTTCGTGGCATCAGTTGCATGTGACACCATTGGCCGTGTTGCCATAGGTCTGTGACAGCATCATTCCAGTCAGATTGATGGACAGGCACCGGATCCAATTGTGGTTGTTCGTACTGTCGTGCAGCGCGATCAAGCCATTAGCAATGCCATTGGCGTAACCTTCGCGATTGAAGGTGACGGCACCCACATTGTTGGTCGCGACAAAGGTATCCGTGCTGGCAAACGTCTTTTGAACCCGCAACACGACATCTCCCGCATCCACTGCGGCGTTGCCGTTCACGTCCGAAAACACGATCCATCCTTTTTGCCAGGTGTTCGTGTTGACGCAGCTCGTTCCATTCTGGGAGACGCAGACGGTGACAGGCTGCCCTTCCTTGATGGCTTCAGAGCGCGCGTACTGCATGTCGCCGAGAAGACCGTTGATTTCGGCGGCGATGCGATTGGAATTGGTGACGTATTGGAATGAGGGAACGCCGATCATCAGCAGAATCGCCGCGATGGTTATGGTGACCAGCATTTCCACAAACGTAAAACCGTATAGTCTATTCAACGTCATTTCTCCGCAGCATCGGGTCGCGGGGCCGCTACCCAATGGGAGGCATCCTAGTCATCGAGCCTTACGTGAAGCTGACGAGGACCATGGGAATTGCGTGGAATGAGACGCCGTTCGCACAAATGGCCAAGAAAAAGCCCGGCACTCCGCGAGGAAGTGCCGGGCTTGGCTGTTTTAGCTAGCGCGCTATACCCGCGCCTATACTTTGACTATCTCGCGCTGTACCCCCGCCCCTCGACACAGGCGGCCATCGCGCGCTGATAGTCCGATCCGTTCTGTGCCACCTGTCCTGCCTGCTGTGACGCCCATTGCTGGCATGCGGCTTTGTCGGCGGCCTGCTGCTCAGCGCTCTGACCGTTCTTCGGATACATGAAAATCTGACCCGCAACCCCCCCGCCATCGCCGGGTCCGGGGCCCGCATCAGCCGGCGCTGCGCCGACACCGCCACCAGCAGCGGCGCCGTTAGGATCCGCCACCGGCGGCGGATCGGTTGCCACATAGCCCTCGTAGGATGGGTTGTAGGTGTAGTACACATCGTTGGCGTAGTAATACGGAATGCCGCCGTACCAGTACGTCGCGTAGGCCAACGGCAGGATCGGCAGGAACCAAGAGAACCCTAACCCGTAGTACGCCCGCGGCCAGAAGCCGCCACCCCAGTCCCCGCCCCGCCAGTACGCGCCCGTGGAGTACCCGTGCCCGTAGTAGCTGCCGGGATGCCCGTAGCCACCACGTCCCCCTGCTGCGTAGCCTCCGCCATGGAAGCCCGCCGTATAACCGTGGGCGTAGCCCGCACCTCCGTAGCCGCGACTACCGCCACGCCCGCCACCCGCGAAGTGGCCCCCGCCCGAGGCGTGACCGCCGCCCGAGGCATGACCACCGCCGCCGCCGGATGCATGTCCGCCACCCGAGTGACCGCCGCCGTGCGATTGCGCCAGCGCAGGCGCCGCGCCCACCAATATGGTCGCCAAAATGCCAGCCGCCAGAAGAAAGCCTCTGCCCTTGGTACCCATGACTGTCACCTTCCGTTGCCGGTCGCGCCCTTGCACGACCAATTTGAACCAATACACATAAGACCTACCCCGTACAACGCGGTTCAAGCTGTTTGGTGTACATAACCCATCCTTAATTCCGCAAGGCTGCATTGAACAGAATATAGGCAGTCCGGCCCGGCGCCGCCTCAAAGAACCTGAAATTCGTCTCATCCACGATGACAGAACCGACATAGGCCCGGTTAGCAAGGTTATCAAGGCGGGCGAACTCGCTGAACCGCCAGTGTCTCGTTTCTTGCTCAAACCCGGCCCGCACATTTGCCACCCAGTAGCCGGAGGCAGCATCGGAATTCCGGTCATCGGCGTAGATCCGCGCGCGGCCTTGCGTCTCCAGCGTGGTTGAAAAGCCCATCGGCGCGTAGCTCCACGTGAGGCCGGCATACAAGGAATTCATCGGCACCGCCGGCAGGTAGTTACCCGCATTGACGGTCTTGTAGTTTGCGGGCAAAGGGCCTCCCGGGTGCGCGAGAGGGTTACACGGGGCCGCGATGCACGTCGCGTAAGCCTGCCCCACTACCGCGCGAATGTAGGTGTAAGCCAGCCGGCCACTGAACCCGCCCGGCCAGGTTGCATCGGCCCCCAGCTCCATCCCGCGACGATTGGTCTCGCCGATGTTCTGAGAGACGGTCCTGCCGCCGGAATTCTGCAGGACCGCCAGTTCGTCCACGGTTTCTATATAGAACGCGGCGAGGTTGGCCCGTACATGCTCGCTGCCCGCCTTGATGCCGACTTCATAATTGTCGCTGCGCGCCGGCTTCAACCCGAAGTTCAAACCCGGAAGGCTGCCATCGACAGAGCGATAGGCCAGATCATTCAACGTCGGGGTTTCGAAGCCTTTGCCGTACGAGCCATAAAGATTGACCGCGGAACTCGCGCGGAAGGTAACGCCGCCGACCGGATTCACCGCCGAGTAGCGCACGCTGCTGTCCGCGCCGTCGAGCACCGGTATGTGGCCGTGAGAAGTCACCTCCACGAGATTGTTGCGCACACCCGCGATCACGCGCCAACGAGCGTCCGGATCCCACTGCGCCTGAAGATATTGATCGAAGTCGTACACATGATTCGCTTCGTCGCGACGCAGCGCTCCCTCGACCCCCAACTGCGAGCCCTCATAGTTCAGGTAACCCTTGCGAGCTTCCTCCAGATCGTCGTAATTGATGCCCGCGACCACCTGAAGAGGTGAGCCGGCGACGTCGCGCGTATCCGTCACATGCGCATCGAGACCCCAATACGCCCTATCCAGATCGATGACACCGCCCGGATACAGCGGCGCGTTCTGTTGAGTTGCCTGCGGTATGGCTTGGAACTGTGTCGTGGCGCGATGCCCGGTATAGAGCATGGCCGACAAGTCATCGTTGGCGCTCAATTTGTCGTCGTATACGACGCCCAGCTGTTCTTGGTCGAGAGACTTGCGCGTATTGAACTGAATCGCGCCGACGCCGGCTTGGCGCGGATCCGCCGCGAGCTGCGCACGCGTGAGTCCGAGGGGATCCTGTACACTCGGCGTCTCGACCACATTGGCCACCACCGTCAGTTTCGATGTGTCGCTGGTCGCGAAACGCAGCTTCGAATTGAAGTTGTCGCGCTCGGCGTCGCTGTGAAATCGATAACCGTCGGTCTGAAAGTGCGCGGCGTCGATCACGTAGTTGACGGCGCCGTCGTCTCCCTCGGTCTTCAGAGCGTAGCGCTGAGTATTGAAAGTCCCGTACTCCGCCGTACCGTCGATGAGGTGCCCGGGTTTCGCGTCTTCGGTGAAGATCGCGATCACGCCGCCCGACGAATTGCCGTACAGGGCCGAGAACGGTCCCCGCAGTACTTCGATGTGATCGGCGGACCCCAAGTCGAATTGCGAAAACTGACCCTGACCGTCGGGCATGGTGCCGGGAATGCCGTCGGAATATAACCGGAGGCCCCGGACTCCAAAACTCGATCGCGCACCGAATCCGCGGACGGAGAGCTGCAAGTCTTGGGCGTAGTTTTGCCGGCTTTGCACCGACACACCCGGCACCGTGATCAATGACTCCGAGAGATTGACTTGAAGTTGGCCATTGGCAATGGTGCTCCGATCGACCCGATCGATCGACACCGGCAAATCGAAGCTGGACTCGGCGACTCGCGTGGCAGTGACGACGATGGCGGACAATTCCGGGCCGCCGTCGGCCAAGGCGCTCTCGCAAAGGGCACCCACGCCCAACAAAACGCCGGCAACGGATACCGCAGCTCGTCCACGCATGATCATGAATCCCAACACCCGCCACAATATGTCACCCAAGCGTAACCCCGACCGATCGCTACGGTCCCAGAGATAATCATTAATGTATTCACGCTTGCGGTTAGCCCATAATCGAGAAGTTGCAGTGTGACACAGGTCACAAATCGAGCACTTCAGGAACCCGAT